>PMLH01000183.1 GCA_003159055.1 Myxococcales bacterium | reverse complement strand
TCGACCACTTCAAGGCCGTCAACGACACCCACGGCCACGTCGCAGGCGATGAGGTACTGCGTCAGGTGGCCAAAGCCATCGCGTCGTCAGTGCGCGAGACCGATCTGGTGGCTCGCTGGGGGGGCGAAGAATTCCTGGTCGTGTTGCCGGAAACGGCATACACGGGGGCGCTGATATGCGCGGAGAAGATCCGCTTGAAGGTAGCTGCGGTGGGGGAGCAGGTCGGCTTCCCGGTGACGATTTCCGGTGGCGCCTACCAGCCCGGCCCGGGCGAGTCCATCAGCGACCTCCTCACGCGAGCCGACGCGCGGCTCTATGAGGCCAAGCGAACCGGAAGAAACCGGATCTGCTGACGCGCCCGGAAAGCGTGTCAGCGCATCGACACTGGGATTCGGCGTAGGGGGCGCCAAGATCGTGTAGTATCGCCGCCGCCCTTGCGGTGGCCCATGTCAGGGTGGCCTGGCGTCGCGATTTGCCGCATCGGCAGGAGACTCCGACGATGCACAATAGCAACCTCAAGAAATCAGCGCTCTTCCTGATCCTGGCAGCCGCGGGCTGCGCGGGAGGAATCGGAGAAGTCGGCGGCTCGCCGACCACGGCAGGGTCGACGCATAACCCATTCAAGGACGTTGCGTTCTTCCTCAACCCCGGCTACACGGCGTCGGTCGAAGCCACGGCCAAGAAGCATCCGGAGGAGGCTGCGAAGATTCGCAAGGTGGCCCAGTACCCGACGGCGGTCTGGCTCGATTCCATCGCTGCCCTCGACAACCTTCCGGGCTGGCTCGACGAAGCCAAGAAGCAGCAGGACGCAACCGGCAAGCCCACCCTGACCGTGGTCGTGGTCTACGATCTGCCCAACCGCGACTGCTCCGCCGCATCTTCGGCCGGCGAGCTGAAGGTCGCGCAGAACGGCGAGGAACGCTACAAGTCGGAGTTCATCGATCCAATCACGGCGCAATTCAAGGCCCATTCCAGTCAACCCATCGTGGTCGTGCTCGAGCCCGACTCGCTCGGTAACCTGGCAACCAACATGGCCCTGCCGATGTGCCAGGAAGCGCGCACTGCCTACAAGAACGGCGTCGTGTACGCGATCAAGAAATTCGCGCTTCCGAACGTGAGCGTATACCTCGACGCCGCCCACTCGGGCTGGCTCGGCTGGGACGACAACCGCGCGAAGATCGCGAAGATCTTCAAGACGGTGCTCAACGAGGCGGGCGGGCCGCAGATGATTCGCGGCTTCGCGCTCAACACCGCCAACTACACCCACCTTTCGAATCGCGACGGCGCCGTGATGGAGCCGACCAACCCGTGCCCGAACGAGCTGACCTACGCCAAGACCCTGCGCAGGACGCTGGACATGTACGGCTTCAAGAACCACGGCTACATCATCGATACGTCGAGAAACGGCAAGGGAGGTATCCGCGCAAAATGGGGTAGCTGGTGCAACGTGCACGGCGCTGGTTTGGGCGAGCGTCCGAAAGTCGAACCCGAAGAGGGCATCGACGCGTACTTCTGGCTCAAGCCGCCGGGAGAGTCGGACGGCGTCTCGGATCCGACGCAGCCGCGCTACGATGAAATGTGCGGCGGCCCAGACGCAGCGAAAGGTGCTCCGCAGGCCGGCAAGTGGTTCGAGTCCTACTTCATGGATCTCGTCCACAACGCCCACCCACCGCTCTAGGCGGAACCCACCGCTCTTAGCGGAGCCAATGGCGACGCGCACCTGGCCTTGCTGGGTGCGCGTCTTTCATTTCTGCGAAAGGCCGTCGATTTTGGCCGCGAGAATGAAATCGTTTTCCGACAGCCCACCGATGGCGTGGGTGGTTAGTGAAACGTCGAGCACCGTGAATCGCACGCAGAAATCAGGATGGTGACCCTCGGCCTCGGCCAGGTGTGCCATCCTGTTCACAAACGCGATGGTATCGACGAAGCTCGGGAACTTGAACCGCTTGCGCAGCTCCGCCGTCCCAGAATCGACCTGCCAGCCGGAAAGTTGCGACAAGAGTCGGTTCGCTTCGTCCAGCGTCAGCGCCGACACGCCGCCTTCGCACGGAATACACCTCTGCTGTTTCAGCTCCATGATAGCCCTATAGATGCGCCCAAGCCGGCTAGGAAACAGGCTTGGATGGAGGTTTCGCGTCGAAGAGCGAGCCCACGCGGCCATACAGGCCGGCGCACAAGAGGGCCAAGGCCTCGTCGGGCAGGTCGAACAGATTCCTGCCCTCGACCAGCAAGGCGTTGACATGAGCTTTGTCGAAGTCCCCTCCGTAGAGGCCTTGCACCTTTGCGAAGGCGTTGGCCAGGCACACGATGTTCGACGGGGCGTAGGGGACCGCCGGGTCGTAGGCCACGCATTTTTCGATGGCACCGCCGATCGCGGGCGGCAAGTTCCAACGTCGAGCCAGCGCCATACCAATGTCGCGGTGCGATCGGTCGACCACCTGACGCCAAACCGCATGGCTGATCCACGGCACCGACGACTTGTGCACGGACATCAGCTTCTCGGCTTCCAGGAGCAAAGAGGCCACCACCGGCTTGCCCACGTCGTGGAGCAAACCCGCCAGATACACGGTGCCCGGATCGACCCCAGCAGATGCGTCGAGCTGACCGGCTATTTCTTTAGCGGTCAAAGCCACCGCCAGGGAATGTTCCAAGATACCCTGAAAAGCCGCCTGAATGCGCTCGTCTTTGGAAGAAAATGCCTGGTACATCGAGTAGTGGCAGATCGCCAGCTTCAATCCCTCGGTGCCCATGCGTCCGATGGCCTGTTCGAGAGTGGCGGCCTGCGACCGGCCAGGAAAAGCCGCGCTGTTGGCCAGGCGAAGAACCCGCGACGCCAGCACCGGATCCTTGCTGATTACGTCGCCGACGTTCTTGAAGGTCTTGTTGTGGTCGTCGAGCAGCCGCATGCATTGAATCGCAATAGCCGGCATGGCGGGCACGAGCAGGTTGTCGCTTTCCAGCCGCTTGTAGATGATGTCGGTCAGTCGCTTCACGACGAACTCCGCCTCGCGCTTCTCGCGCTTCTCGAAAGTCTCCTCTTCGGCCGCCCCCTTTCTGGCTGCGGCAGGCGCCCGAACCACATTCTCGATTGCGTTCCGCAGCGCACGCATGTCGCCGAACCGCCGCGCTGGATCCTTTTCCAGCGCGCGCAAAATGGCGGCGTTCATGTGCTTCGACAGCTTGGGATTGAGCTCGACCGGAGGAATGGGCTTTTCGCTAATATGGGCGAGCATATTGTCGGGCAGCGCTTCATGGCGGAAGGGCACGCTGCCCGCGAGCATCTCGTACAGCACGATCCCGAGCGAATAGATGTCACTGCGATGGTCGAGCTCGGATTCCGGACGGCACTGCTCGGGCGACAT
>PMLH01000560.1 GCA_003159055.1 Myxococcales bacterium | reverse complement strand
CGCATGATGGCCATCATGGACCGCCAGATCGGCCAGCTAACGGCTCTAACCAACGACCTGCTCGATGTCGCGCGGATCAAGCGTGGCAAGGTCACGCTTCAGTGCTCAGCTGTCGATCTTTGCGCCCTCGTGCGCAGCGCAGCCGATGACAACCGGGCCCTCTTCGTCGGCCACGCACTTCGACTGGTGCTTGAAGTACCGAACGGTCCCCTGCCCGCGTATGCAGACTCGGCGCGCTTGGCTCAGGTGATCGGCAATCTGCTGCACACCGCGGCCAAGTTCACCCCAGCGAAAGGCGTAGTCACCCTTGCGCTCGAAGCAGTTCCAGGCTTGGACAGCGCACGCTTGATCGTACGCGACACTGGCACTGGGATGGATCCCGAGCTGCTATCCCATGTTTTCGATCCCTTCTTCCAGGGCGATCGGTCGCTGGCACGGTCACAGGGGGGACTGGGGCTTGGCTTGGCCCTGGTCAAGGCACTGGTCGAAATGCACGGTGGCCGCGTGGAGGCATCGAGCGACGGACTGGGACACGGATCGACATTCACCGTCGAGCTACCGCTTTGCCAGGCAGGACGCGAAAGAACCCCCTCGCCCGCGCTTCTCCCGAGCGCGCGCCGTCGTGTGCTGGTGATCGAGGACAATCTGGACGCCGCCAACAGTCTGCGCGACGTGCTTGAGTTGCTCGGTCACTGCGTCGAGACGGCGAACGACGGGCGCGTGGGGGTGTCACGCGCGCGCGAGTTTCGTCCCGAAGTCGTGTTCTGCGACATCGGATTGCCCGAGATGGACGGGTACGCCGTGGCTCGTGCCCTGCGCGACGAGGTGCAACTGCGCGACGCCATCCTTGTCGCCATGACCGGTTACGCCCAGTTCACGGACAAGCGCCGCGCGACCGAGGCAGGTTTCCACGAACAGCTGGCCAAGCCGCCCAGCATCGAACGACTGGAGGAGGTTCTGTCTCGCGTTTCATCGTTGCTGAGCTGAGCGCAGCGACCATCATGTTGGGACTTCGGCAGATCGTCGCGAGATGGACGCTCGCGCTTCACGAAGATGCGGTTTCAAGCTGTTTGACGAGATCGGGGCGATCCGAGTGCTTGAGCCAATCTTCGAGCATCTTGCTGACGAGGATCAGGGCCAGCGTTCGATCACGCGTCACATGGCCAGCCTCTCCGTAGGCGGCAGCCACCAACTCCTCAACGCTGTATCTATTCTTTAAACCGGCACGTTTCATGGCAAGGCTCCTGGTTGTGTTTACGTCTCTTTGATGCCGCTGCCATGCAGGAGATGCGCCAACGACCAACGGGCAAGGAGTGCCGTGCCTGCGCTCTGGTCCGCGCCGTGATTGGTTACGTTTGTGCAACAGTCGTCGGGATATCGTAACGCTCGCGCCCCATTTTGCGTAGACAGACCGGCACTCGTCGCGCGCCACACACTGGTCCCCAACTTGCAGAGGGAAAAGAGGACCATGCGACATCAGACCACGATGGAAGAATCCGAGAGAACGCCGACCTCCAACCAGCGCTGGCACGCCAAGCACGCGACCGCCCGGGTGTCGGCCCCCCCAGCGACACCAGACCCAGCCGTCGACGGGCGGGACATCGCCGCCTTTGAAGAAATGGTCGGTCGGTGCGAGGACGGAGCCTACCGTTTGGCCATGCAGCTGGTTCGCAGCGAGGCGGTGGCGCAAGAGATTCTCCAGCGGACATTTCTTTCCGCCTGGCAGAACCGCCGGAGGCTCGTAGGTGAAGGTCAGTTCAACCTTTGGGTCTATCGCTCCGTGGGCAAGGCGGCCCTCGGGCACTTGAATTCCGCCGATCGCCAGGCCCAAGCATCGGGAGGTAACTGCCTCGCCTCTATTCGAACCAGTCCAAGGTTCTGGATCCGGCCGAGCGCGGGCGAGGAATCAGACTGGTCCACACGCCCTACCGACCAACTCCGTTCGGAGGATCTCTACCGGCATATCCGAAACGTCGTGGACGCGTTGCCTGCGGAGATGCGCACAATGTTCATTCTGTGCGACCTGGACGCGATGTCCATCGAGGACAGCGCGGAGATCCTCGGTCTGCCGGTGGCAGCTGTGAAGGAACACCTGCAAGCGGCCAGAATGGCAGTGCGCACTGCCATTGGCGACTACTTCTGCCGCAAGGCTCGCGACGGGGCGAGCTCTGCCGCTTCTGCGGCCGCCGTCCGTCGCCCTTCGTCCGAGGCGTCTCTTACCGATCCCTAGCAGCCATTCTCGGCGCATTCTTGAGGAGATCCTCGATCTTCTCCATGCTCGGAGGCTTGGCCAGGTGTTTGGAGAATCCGGCCTCCCACGCTAGTTGTAGGTCTTCGGGAAGGGCGTACCCGCTGAGAGCGACGAGGAAAACACCTTTCAGCGCCTCATCGGCACGAAAGGCCCGCGCCACCTCGTAGCCGTCCATGCCGGGCAGGCCGATATCGCAAAGCACGATTTCCGGCTGAAACTGCCGCGCCTTGGCCAGCCCCTCGGACCCGTTGTAGGCGACCGCGACCACGTGCTCGCCAAATTCGAGCACCTCGCGCAGGCTGTTTGCGGCGTCGGTGTTGTCCTCGATGATGAGCACGCGCCGACTGCGTGGCTCTGGTCTGGCTGCGCCTAGGCTCGCAGTCGGGGCCGAGCTCGCGTCCATCGGGAGCTCAACGATGAGCTCCGCGCCCTTGCCGGGGCCGTCGCTGTGAGCGCACACCTCCCCGCCATGCATCTCCACGAGTCCCTTCACCAGCGCCAGGCCCAGCCCCAAGCCGCCCTTGCTGCGATCCAATGTCGCCTCGGCCTGCATGAACGGCTGGAACAACCGGCCGAGGATCGCCGGATCCATCCCGGCGCCGTTGTCGAGGATTCGTAAGACCACGCGGCCTCTCGATGGAACGGCCGCCGTGCCGACCCTGACTCGACCACCCGCGGACGTGAACTTCGCAGCGTTCTGCAGAAGGTTCCCGATCACCTGCGCAAGGCGCTCGCGGTCGCCGTGAATCGGCAACGACTCGTCTGCGAAGATCGTTTCGACCGCAATTCTCCGGTCGCCGAACAAGGAGCGATGATCTTCGAGCGTGCGGCGGACGAGCTCGTTGAAGTCGAGGGGGCCACGCTGCAGCTGGATCTTGTTGCGAGAGATGCGCGTGACGTCGAGCAGGTCGTCCACCAATCGGACGAGCTGACCAATCTGCCGGCCCAGGACGTCGAGCGCACGCTTTCCCTGATCGACCCCCGGGGCAGAGTGCTCGAGAACGTAGAAGGCGTTGCAAATAGGGGTGAGCGGATTGCGCAGCTCGTGCGAGAGCATCGCCAGAAANNGCACACAGCGACTCGATGAGCCTCAACTCCGCCGCATCGAAGACTTCAGGCCGACGCGCATAGAGCGTCAACGCCCCGATGGCCTTTCCGCCCTTGCGCAGGGGGAAGGCCGCCGAGGCGCGGAATCCGTGGTCAAGGGCCGGCTGGCGCCACGGCGCCGTACCAGGGTTGATAGCAAAGTCGTCGTTCACGACTGGCCGATTCTCGCGGACGCAGGTCCCGGTCGGCCCGGCGCCGAGCTCGCCGTCGACCTCGACTCTGATTTGGGACAGGTAGGGTTGCTCCGGCCCACCTGCGGCCACAGGACGGATCGACTGCCCCTCGACGAGCCCAATCCAGGCCAGAGGAAACTCGCC
>PMLH01000601.1 GCA_003159055.1 Myxococcales bacterium | reverse complement strand
CGACGGAATGTCGCACCCACCTCGCCTGCGACAGCACGACCAAGACCTGCGTGCCCAACGCCGACGTCATCCAGGGCGGTGCTTGTGACTTGTCGGCAGAATGCCTGACCGGAAACTACTGCACGCAACAGGGGCTCTGTGCCCCTTCGGGCAAAGGAGCAGCGGGCGCCGTGTGCTCGTCGGAAGGTGACTGCGCCAGTGGTCTTCTGTGCGCGCAGACGGGGTTGACCGGCGTGTGCCAGAAGTCCGGGCCGGGGGACGTCGGCCGCGGCTGTGTGCAGACCGCCGAGTGCATGGCGGGGCTTTTGTGTATCGCCGGTGTCTGCAGCGAAGCCATCAACAGCCCGTGGGCCGGCCTTGCCTGTCCCGACGAAGACACAGTACCGCGCGTCTATTTTCACGTTCCGCGGGCTAGCGATGTGGCCGGGACCGGCGATTTCTATCGACTGCCGTTCCCGAACGACATTCGCATCAAGAATGGCCTGGTCAGCCTGGCCGGCCACCCGAAGCCTGGCAGGCGCATCCTCCCCATCGACGTGGTCGACGAGTACCTCAGCGCCATCGAGGCCGAATCGACGGGATTTGGCGCCAACCAGGCCGTCTACTTTCGCCTTTCCAAGGCATTCAACACGACGAGCTTTCCGCCGGATTGCGGGTCCGACTTGGTCGACATCACGCCAGGATCTCCAACCTACGGCCTATCCCCTGGTCTTAGGTGCGGGGCACAGATATCGAGGTCGACCTACGTCTGCGGGCCCTACCTGTGGGTCAGGCCGCCCGTGGGCAGCCCGCTCCGTCCAGGGACCACCTACGCGGCCGTGGTCAAGAAGAACAGCTTCGTGGATCTGGCCGGCGCCACATTCGGACCGGATGATGACTTCACCACCATGCTTGGGGCGGTTCCGCCCAGCGATTCCGACCTGGCCGCAGCCTATGCCGCGTACAGGCCGCTGCGCGACTATTTGGTCGCCGCGAAGGATCTGACCAACGGTGCGGCGATGTCGAGATTTGCCGCCGAGGATCTGATTGCCGGCGCGGTTTTCACGGTCGAGAAGTATGAGGATCCGTTGGCGGCCATCGACAACGCCATTGCTTCCATTTCCACGCCGGAGATCGCGGCTGTGGTCCACTGTGGCGATCCCGGCGTGATTTCGCCGTGCGACGACGGGCAGGCTGGCAGCGCGCACGTGCGTGGCTGCCTGCCCGCGGATGCCGCCGGTCCGAGCTTCGACACCTACCAAGGCACGATCAGCCTGCCGATTTTCCAGCAGGGCAATCCGCCCTATCTCACGCCTGCCGACGGCGGCAACATTCAATACGAAGTCGCAAGCGATGGCGGCGGCGCTGCCCCGGATTTGGACGGCGGTGGCGCCTACGATGGCGGAGCTATGGCCATCGGACCTGCCCTGACCGCCGTCGTTCAGAGGACCGAAAAGGTCTGTTTTTCGCTCACCGTACCCAAAGGCGTCGCTCCAGCGTCGGGTTGGCCCTTGGTGGTTTACGGGCACGGAACCGGCGGTTCGTACCGCTCGATTGTGGATTTGGGGCTGGGGCAAGACTTCGCCGACGGAAATGCTCCGGCGGGACTTGCCTCGACTGTGGGCGCCACCCCGGTTCCGATGGCAACCCTCGGCTACGATGGCATCATGCACGGCACGCGGGCTGGCGGTTCGACCAAGCCGGTGGGCGAGCTCGTGTACAACTTCCTCAACCCTCGCGCCGCCCGCGACAACGCCCTGCAGGCGGCGGCCGATCTGCTCGCCATTCCGCGCGCTGTGCCCGCCTTGGCAGCGCAAGGCATTCCCATCGATGCGAAGCGCCTGGCCCTATACGGGCACTCCCAGGGCGGCAACGGCGCGTCCCTGGTCGCGGCACGGCAATCCAGCTACCGGACCATCGTGATGTCGGGCACCGGCGGCATGCTCATCTACACCCTGCTTGGCAAGACCCAGCCGGTGAACATTCCCGCCGTCTTGCCCTACGTTCTAGGTGAAACCGGGCCGGTGGATGCAAGCAACCCTGTGCTTAACCTGATGCAGATGTATTTCGAGCGCTCCGACTCGGTCAATTTCGGCCGGCGTTTGTTCGGGGAGCCGCTTGCCGGCATGACCCCGCATCACATCCTGCACGTGCTCGGCACCAACGACAGCTACTCCGTGATCGACACTCAGCAAGCCTACGCGCTCTCGGCGCCGTTCCAGGTGGCGTTGCCCGTCGTCGACAACTTCGGGCTGCCTCCGATCGCGCCCCCGGTGCGGAACAATCAGTTTTTCGGCCAGATGGACGACGTGACGGCTGTCGAGCTGCAGTACCAGCCAACGGCCGCCTACGATGGCCATTTCGTTTCCACCCAGAACCCATCCGCTCGAGCCGCGATTCAGCAGATGCTGGTCACGACGTTCCGCGATGGAATCCCGACGGTTTCGCCCTAGCTCGTAGGCCCTGGTCGGAACGATGATGGCACGACCAGGGCGTCGCCACACGGTCCAGCCGTGTGGCAACCTACCGCCTATTCTGCATCAGGATTTTTGCCCTTATTCATCACAATTTCGACTTTGACTTCGTCGTTGGCGGTTTGGAACACCTTCACGGCTTGAGGATCGCTTTCTCCATACCACACGGGCGTGCTAGTGTTGTCGAGCGCGTCCACCAAGAAGATCAGCGAGCCAGTGGTGCGGGAGGTGCTGTAGCTGATGCGACCAATATCCTGGGGGGTCTGATTGCTACCACCGCAACCCACGAAGTAGTAGCCCAAGGCCGTGTTTGCGGGAATCTTCCTTAGCTCAAGCTGGTAGCCGACCATCACATTTCGGAGCAGCTTCCCGTCCCCATCCCTCTTCCCGTCTGAGATCGACATCTGGCACTGCTCGATGCTTTGCCGGTCGGTCGCGTTTCCAGCGGGGAAAGTTGTGTGAACGGCGAATAGACCGTAGTCGCTGCTGCAACCACTGGCACCGCCGATGGCTGCCGACAAGAGCCCGAGTGAAACAAGCTTCGAAAATCTCAGCGTGCGCATGACTACCTCCCGTCTCCGATGCAACCGAGCGTGTAATCGGTACCCGCGCACTTCGGTGCCTTCTGGTGCCCTGGCCAAACCGCGACGGCGACCCAAGCTCCGGCCACGGCGACCGCGGCCGCCCAGAACCACCATTTCTCGTAGACCGGATCGACGATGGGTTTCTTTTCCTTGCCGAGGTCTTTCACGCCAGCGGGAACGGACGAGCTGTCGTCCGTGACGATGGTCGGATCCTTGTAGTCCCCTCCGATCTCTTCTTCCTCCTCGGCCCAGACCGACCGGGAGTGAATGACCGAGCAGAAGAGCGCCAAGACGACACCCAAACAGATGAACCGTGTTCTTCGAAGAGTGGCACGCGTCATGTCGGGAAGAATATTAACCACACGTTGTAGGCAGATGGAAGAGGAGAGAACACCAGTTTTCGATTGCCCGGGGGCGCCAGCCAAGGCGGCGGCCGACGGGTTGAACGGCTCGGTTGGCCTCGGTCCTTGCCATGCGCTGGTTTTCCCGGCATGGAAGACGGATGGGAAACACGGCACGCCCTGGGCTGGTCGCCATCAGCCGCCAGCTGTCGAGGCGCGTTAACGAGCTTCTTTTCGGGCCGCCAGTGGCTTTCGTCTACAACCCGCTCGACTACGCGAAGCAGCTTCACGAAGCGTACTTGGAGCGATATGGCCAGCCTACCAAGGAAGCCGTCCTGCTTGGCATGAATCCGGGTCCTTTCGGCATGGCCCAGACGGGCGTGCCCTTTGGCGATGTGACCATGGTGCGGGATTTTCTCGGTTTGGTCGGGCGAGTCTCGCGGCCTTCCCCGGAGCATCCCAAGCGCCGTGTGCACGGGCTCGACTGCCCTCGCAGCGAGGTGAGCGGCACCCGGCTTTGGGGCTGGGCCAAGGACGAGTTCGGCACGGCCGAGCGGTTTTTTTCGCGGTTTTTCGTCGCGAACTACTGTCCTTTGGTGTTCATGGAAGCCTCCGCGCGCAACCTGACCCCGGACAAACTGCCGACCTGTGAGCAGAAGGCTCTGTTCGCTGCGTGTGACGAGGCCCTGCGCAAGACGGTGGCTGTGTTGCGACCTCGGCACGTGGTCGGGGTTGGCGCATTCGCCGCCGAACGCGCCCGGCTCGCGCTTGCGGGAACCGACGTCTCTGTCGGGACCATCCTGCACCCAAGCCCAGCCAGCCCGCTCGCCAACCGAGGCTGGGCGGCGCAGGCGCGTCTGCAACTCGCCAAGCTTGGCATCTAGCGGATCTCGGGCAAGCGGCGGCTCGGCCCAGGGCTGGCTGAGGCTCGGACCGGCTCGGCCCTGGGGTCTGGTCGTGGTATCGTTTGCGCCGCTCGGAGCATGCATGGCTGACTTGCGCAAACTCAAGCACGACGCCCTCGAGGCAGCCGGCAAAGGCAATTGGCGCAAGGCGGCCTCGTGCTACGCCAATCTGGAAAAGGACGATCCGCGCGACCCAGCCTGGTCCCTAAGGCTCGGCGAAACTTTGCGCAAGCTGGGCAACGATGCGGAAGCCGTGAAGGCCTTCAGCCGCGCGGCCAGCGGCTACGCCAAGGACGACCTTCTGCTCAAGGCGATCGCGGTGTGCAAGATCATTCTCGGCATCGATCCGAAGCATACCCAGACCCAGGAGACGCTGGCCACGTTGTACGCTTCCCAGAAACAGCCAGCGGATCTTGCCCAACCGCTGCCCAATCGGACGGCCTCACCACCGACGGCGCCAGCGGCTTTGGTCCAGCCGCCGCCATCGGGCGCAAAGCCTGGGCACTCCCCACCAGCCGCCGCACCGCCGGTGCTGCCGCCACTGCGCCAGGTGCGGCTGGCAGCCCTCGTGCCCGGCTCGCGTCCATCGCTTAACGTGGGCGCGGCGGGCAGCAGCGCGGCCATGGAGATTCCGGTCGACAACGAATTTGTTTCCGCACCTCGCCTGCTCAGCAGCCCGCACAAGGGCGCCGGGCGGCGCACGATGGCCACCTTCGTGCTGCCGAGAACGCCGTTCTTTTCCGTGCTCACGCCGGCGCTCATGCGCTTGGCCATCGACCGCGTTCGGCTGGTTCAGCTTCCTGCAGGCGAGGTTCTTTTCTCGCAAGGAGATCCAGGGGACGATCTCTTCGTGGTTGCCTGGGGCGAGGTCGCGGTGCTGGTCCCGCAGGAAGTCGCGCGCCTGTCCGAGGGCGAGTTTTTCGGCGAGATCGCGCTTCTGGCTGACCAGACGCGCACCGCAACCGTGCGCGCCACCGTCGACAGCCAGGTGCTCGCCTTCGATCGTGCGCTGCTCGGCGACCTGGTTGCGGCTTCGCCTGACCTGCTCGTGGTGTTGCTTCGTTTTCTGCGCGAGCGCCTCATCGCCACGCTGGCAGAAACCAGCCCGCTCTTTGCGCCGTTCACCGCGCTCGAACGGTTGGCGCTGTCCGCACGTTTTCAGTTTTTGGAAATCGACGAGGGACTTCGCATCATCGAGGAGGGCGGCAAGTCGGCAGGGCTTTTCGTCCTTCTCGCAGGCGAAGCGCAGGCGGTCGCTGGCGGTCGGGGGGGTGCCCGACTTCTGCCAGGCGAGGCGTTCGGCGAGATTTCGCTCATCACGGGCCAGCCTTCCACAGCCTCGGTGACGGCGCTGTGTAGGAGCTTCTTGTTGTTCCTGCCGCGGTCCGACTTCAACGAGGTGATCATGACCCACCCGCAGGTGCTTGAATACCTTGGTTCCCTGGTCGAATTGCGTACCCGTGCCATTGGTCGACTGGACATGCTATGAAGGTGAGATCCCTGCCGATCACGGCGTGGCACTTAGCCCGTCGCTCCGTGTTCGCCGGGCAAGTCGGGTGGAATGTGCTTGGGAGGGTTGACTTTCTGTCTGGGCTGAAGTATTAGGAGCGCCCCGTGTCTTCAGTAGCGCCGCGCCAACGTAAGACTGTTCCCGCCAAGGGTGACACCCCTCACTCGTGGTTCATCGCTGACGTCCAGGGCAAGACCCTCGGTCGGGCAGCCGCCAAGATCGCCTCGGTCTTGCGTGGAAAGAACAAGGCATTGTTCACCACGCATGAAGACGCTGGCGATTTCGTGGTGGTTGTCAATGCCGAGAAGGTGCGCCTGACGGGCAAGAAGTGGTCCGATAAGATCTATCGCCATCACTCGCTCTTCCCGGGTGGATTGTCCGAGTACTCGGCCAAGCAGCTGGTCGAGCGCCACCCCACCGAGCTGGTCAAGCGCGCGGTGTGGGGAATGCTGCCCAAGGGACCGCTGGGTCGCCGCATCTACAAGAAGCTCAAAGTTTACGCCGGCACCGAGCATCCGCACGCTGCCCAGCAACCCAAACCGCTCGCCCTCTCCTAAGTCCGGAGTCTCCGCATGATCGATTCGCAGAAGAGCATCTACGCCACTGGCCGCCGCAAGTGTGCAATAGCGCGTGTTTGGATCCAGCCTGGCAACGGCAAGATTCAAATCAACGAGCGGACTTTGGAAGGGTATTTCGGCCGCGAGACCTCGCGCATGGTGTTTCGCCAGGCGCTTGAGCTCACCGAGACTTCCGGCACCTTCGACATTTTTGCCAGCGTGAACGGCGGCGGGCTTTCCGGTCAGGCCGATGCGCTGCGGCACGGCATCTCTCGCGCCCTCTGCAAGTTCAACGCAGAGCTGCGCCCAGCCCTCAAGAAGGCCGGCTACCTGACCCGCGACGCTCGCCAGAAGGAGCGCAAGAAGTACGGTCAGCGTGGNNCGCTCGCTTCCAGTTCTCGAAGCGCTAGCAGTCAGTCCTACGGGCCCGCGGGCGCGGGCTCGCGGCGTCCCGTCCCGCCAGGTGGTCCGCGTCTGCCGCTGGCAGAGCAGCGTCGAGGTTTGCCGCGCAAGGGGCATTCCTTGCATGCTCTCCCGACGGAGCGCGGACTGTCACGCTGGGTGGTGCCATTCTGTGGCCGGTGCGCAGGCCTTCGCGCTGAACAAGCTGCACGGACCGGGGTTACGCGCTACCTTATCCACGTCGCGCCGCTCGGCTCAACGCAGGAGGTACACCATGAAGACCCAAGTCTTCCGCTGCGCAGTCGTCTCAACCGTCTGCCTCGCATGGGCGATCGGAATGCTCGGCTGTGGCAAGGGCGACTCGACCGATGCGGGTGCTCGCGGAGGTAACGGCGGAGGCGCGGGGACCGGAGCCAGCAGCACAGCGAGCGGCGGCACCGCGGGCACTGGCGGTGCCACAAGTACCGGCGGTACCGCCAGCGGCACAGGTGGCGGAAACACGAACATCGGCGGCAGCAGCCTGGGCACCGGCGGCTGGACAACTGGCGGCGGTGGCGCGACAGCGGCGGGCGGTGGTGGTGCAAATGATGGCGGTGCAAGCGACGTCCCCGCGATCCGCAACGACGGTTCGCCGAAACCGGATGTCTCGTCGGATGTGCCGCAAGGAAAAGATAGCGGCCCCGAGACGGGCTCTGGCAAGAACGACGTCGCGCTCGGCGACACGCCTTCGGCCGGCGACAGCGGCATCACGATTCCGCCCGGCTACAAGTTGGTGTGGTCCGACGAATTCGACGTGGACGGCGCGCCAAATCCCAAGAATTGGAATTACGAAAAGGGCTTTGCTCGCAACGAGGAGCTGCAGTGGTACCAGCCCGACAATGCCACGGTAGCGGGAGGGCTCTTGGTCATCGAAGCGCGCAAGGAGCGGGTCGCGAATCCCAACTACCAATCTGGCAGCTCGGACTGGAAGACCAGTCGGCAATACGCCGAGTACACCTCGACCAGCATGACCACCTCGGGGCTACAGAGTTGGCAGTACGGCCGCCTCGAGATGCGCGCCCGTATCCCTACCAGCGCGGGCATGTGGCCGGCGTGGTGGACCCTTGGGGTAAGCGGCGAGTGGCCGTCGAATGGCGAAATCGACATCATGGAGTACTACAAGGGCAACGTGCTCGCCAACGTCGCCTGCGGCACGTCCACGCGTTGGCAGGCCAAGTGGGATTCGTCGACCAAAGCCATCTCGTCGCTCGGGTCCAGCTGGGCGTCGAGCTTCCACACTTGGCGGATGGATTGGGACGACCAGAAGATCGACCTTTACCTCGACGACACGCTGATGAATTCAGTCACACTGTCCTCCATGCTGAATTCCGACGGGACCAGCCCGTTCAAGCAAAAGGTGACCATGCTGGTCAACCTCGCCCTCGGCGGCACCAATGGCGGTGACCCCTCCGGCACCACCTTTCCGCAGAGGTACGAAGTCGACTGGATCCGCGTGTTCCAGAAGCAGTAGCGCCGGCCAGAGACCTACAGGGCAGGATCATCTACAAGCTCAGCGTGGTCCCGTAACAGGCTTGGGGCCCTTTTCAGCATACCCCGGCAAGGTGCCGGGGATCGCTCAGCGACGGCTGTGCCGACGACGCTGCGCCAGCAAAGCCAAGCCGAGCAGGCCCGCTAGCCACAGACCGTGCGCGCCCTGCCCTTGGCCGACATTGCAGCTGCAGCCACTCTTCAAGCTTGGCGCGACGTCTGTCGTCCCGCCCGGGGCGCCGCCACCTCCGGACCCTGCCGAGCTGGACTGGCCACCAACGCCAGCGCCGCCCGTCCCCTGGGCCGTTCCGCTGGCGCCGCCGGACGCAGGCGTGACCGCCGAACTTCCACCGGCGCCGACGCTTCCGCCACCCGTCTTTCCACCTGCGCCTGGGCCCACGCTCGTCGCGCCGCCGACCGGTGGAACGACGCTGCCGCTGGTTCCACCCTGGCCAATCGTGCCCGTAGCGCCGCCCTTGCCGATCGTGCCTGTAGCGCCAGCCTTACCGCTCGCGCCACCGGCACCAACTGGCGGCACTGTCGCACCAGCGCTGCCCGATTGTCCGCCCTGACCAATGAGGTTGCCGTGGCTTGGCGCAATCGGCCCTGGGTAGGTCGGTGGCGGCGTGGTGGCCTTGCCCGCGTTGTACTCGAACGCCCCGATATCAGGCTTTCCGCTCGGATCTGGGACCGGACGGTTGATGAAATCGAGCGTGATTTCAGGAAGGGAGGTGCCCTGGTCGATGGCTCCGGTCGCGGCCGCAGTCAGGTCATAGTCAGCCGCCGTTTTGCCCTGGAGATTGACGAAGCCAGGATCCTTGGTGACGATAAGATTCGTCTTCTGCACGAAGTTCTTGTCCGCCCCGTAATTCTGGACCCCGTCGAATGCCCAAATATTGTTGGTCCAAAACACGGTGTTCGGCTCCAGCGCACCACCACACATGCCTGACGAGCAGGCGGTGTACACAATCGCCATGATGCCGGAGTTGACCGAGCCCTTGTGCTGGACGAACGTGTTGTTCTCCCACTTGATGTTCTTCAGATCCGTGTTGCTGACCTGGAGAAGCGAGATCCAGCCGCTGTCGATGCTGACGTTGTTGTAGAACGTGGAATTGGAAAACGTCCCCTTGGGAGCCGAAGACCCCGCGTCAGCGATCCCGCCTCCGACGCCAACCAGTGCGCCCATGCTCGACACCTCGAAGAAGCCGCAGTTGTTGTAACCGAAGTTGTGGTGGATCTTAAGGCCATCCACAGTACCGCCAACGCCCCCCGGGACTGCGACCTCGGTTGCGCCGCCGTCGCAGTCCCCGCCGGTCCACTCCGCGTAGTCGCTGCAGTCAATGAAAGTGTTGTACGCCACCTCGTTGTTCGAGCCATTCACGAAGATGCCTTCGGCACCACCCACCAGGTTCGGGTCGACGCCGGGCGGGGCATCCACCACCACGTGCAAGGTGTGGACATAGTTGCCTTGAATCAGATTGCCAGTTCCTGAAATCATCATTCCGATATCGGAATTTGTGATTTCGTTGTTCAGGATCTTCACGTTGGAGCCCGCCATGATGACAATACCTTGAGATACGGTCTTCATCTGCACGGAGCTCTCGGTCCCATCGAAGTAGAGCCCATCGATGGTCAGGTTGCTTCCGTTGATCATCCCGCCGCTTCCGAACTGACGCTGCTTGATGAACTTGGGCAGCGGCTGGCTCGTATCGCCGTAATTGGTGAGGATCGTGACTTGTCTGGCCGCCGGGACCGTAACGCCTCCCGCTGCGACCTTGGGAGGATAGACCGTGTCCCCGGCCGCCAAGTTGAACTGGCTGCCACGCTTGTACTTGACGGCGGTACAGGTTGTCGGAATGGCATACCAACTTGCCCTTGCCGTTGTTTCCGACAAACCATCGTTGGTGTCGTCGCCAGCAACGCTGTCGATATAGCAAGAAACTGGGTCTGCTGCGTGAGCCAGAGACGCTGGCAATAGGACAACAAGTAATCCGGCACCCCAAAGCTTAAATAGCGTGCGCACCATGGGAAACCTCCAAGCGGCTGGCCTTTGCCGATCTGACGCAGGCTCGGCAAGCCTGTGGCAGAACAGATATCGAGTCAATGGTTAGTACCGGTGACTATGTGCCGTCTGTGCACTTTTTGTCATGCTTGTACCATGTGCGCCCTAATCCATTAGATCGAAGGAATTACGCAGGGATCGACCCAAGAACCTCCGGCGGCCGATCCTCTCTCCGAGGTCGGAGCGCCTGGCCATGTGCGTGATCGATTCGGCACGCCCGAGGACATTGACGCTGGCCAGCGGCCTATCTAGCGTTCTCGCTTGGTTGTGGCGCTCAAGGGCGGACTGTCTCGCCCGGGAGTCAACTACGCGTCTACGGGCATTTGATCGGCGGGGTCTGGTCACACATACCCGACTTGCAGCTCAAGTTGGGATAGGTTCCGCAACAACGCTGTCCCGAGCCACCGCAACCCTCGCAGGTGAAGACCGTGCCCGCGGCGTTTGACGTGCAGCTGGACGAATCGTCGCAGGTGCCGCCGGCCCGGCCATCGGTATACGGACAGCACGAGAGACCATCCGTGCCACATGGCCCCGCCGGCACGTCAGCGCCGCCGCTGCCACCGCTTCCCGAGCCAGCCGTGTCCCTCCGGACCGGCGTGCCATCCGCTCCCGACCCGTCAATGCTCACCAGGTCTCGCCCAGCATCACGGCCCGGTGTGCCCCCCGTCCCACTCGACCCGGAGATACCACCAGCAGCGGGTTCACCGCCTGTTCCAGTCGCGCCGCCTGTGCTCGTCGCACCGCCTGTGGCACTTGCGCCACCGGTGCTCGTCGCGCCGCCGGTACCGCCAACGCTTGAGCTGGCCGTTGTGCCGCCAACGCCGGATGAGCCACCCGATCCCGACCCACCGGTCCCCTTGGAGGTCGCTGAGCTGGACGTGCAGGCGCCCCCGATAACCAATAGCGCCACGATCACTGCACTCAAATAGCGAGTTGACTTCATGGACACCTCCTTGGTCGAGAGCGAACCGAGACGAACCAGGTGACGCTAGCACTGACCACCTCCTGACTCCAAGTTCGATTCATTGACAGAAGCGCAATTGCGGAACACCGCCGCGGTGCGATCTCGGACAGAGCTTTTCGCCGCTGCAGGGCGAGGGCCTCGCGGGCAACTACCGCTCGATGCGAATGCCCGAGATGCAATAGCGGAAAGCCACGTACTCCATGCCGGACATAAACTGCAAGTTGAACAGGTCTACGTCTTTGAAGCTCGGCAGCGTTTCGCCTTCGTCCGCCCAGCAGCGCGACTTGAACCTCGACGCCGTCACCATCTGCCCGGACCTGTAGTCCTCGATGCAGTAGTTCTTCTGCTCAGGATCGCCCTTGCGATGCGCGTTCAGGCGATAGCTCGCCGAGTGTCCGTGGAATTCCATGGCGATTGCTTTCGCCGCGTCGTCACCCCACGCTTGTCCTTCGGGCTTGACGTTGAACCCAATGGCCACGCCCCAATTGCGGTCCCAGTTGCAGCGAGCTTGCGGGGTCTTTTCGTTCACGCAGCGAAGTCCGGCGACGGTCCCGCTTGCGCAAAGCCCGTTCGCGTCGGGCAGCAGGGGACCATGCTCCTCATGGGAGATGGGCACGGAAAGGTGGGTGCCTTCTCCTCGCGCGAGCCAGGCGAAACCGGTCATTCCGCCGGACAAATGACCGTCGGGCGCTAGGACGACTGACGTCGCCGCGGGTTTGGCCAAAGACGAAGGGGCAGGTGAGGGCATCGCGATCGGAGGTGAGCTGCCCGGCAAGCGCGAGGTCTCGGCCTCTCGCAAATCGCCAGCGGTTGCCGCGGAGCCAGACTCGGGGTCAGGGCCCGTCCTTCCGGCCGTACCAGCCGGCGAACCAGGACTGGCCTCAGCTCGCCGTCGCGCCGCCGCGACCCGTGGGCGCGTTGTGGTCGACGGGCGATCGACGGAAGCTGGCGGGGTCACGGCGGCGGGTTGCGCCGTAGGCTGCGCACGGACCGAGTCGTTCGTGAGCGGCGCGCTCGCGCCCACTTTTGAGTGTCCACTGGTATCCGCCGGCCGCTCCACGTCCGGTTTGTCGGCGAGCCTCGGCTGCACGCCCGTTCGCAGCTTCTGCCCTCCGCGCAGGACTGCGGCTTGGGTCAGCGCTCCGCCGCTGACGTGCACCTCGCCCGCCTGCACATCCACGTCGAGGAACTGCCGTGATGCCGACCAGTGAACCGAAAAGCGCGTGCCGGTCACGTCAATGCGGAAAGGCCCCGCAAGGACTGTCCAGCGCGCGCCCGCCCGGTGCACAACCGCCAAGGTCGCATTGCCGTCGTCGAGGGAAAGCTCTGCGCCGCGAGCAAACGCCAGCGGATGGATGTGAATCTGCGCCCGCGCTTCGAGCTCGAGGTGGCTGCCGTCGCTGAACGCGATGGATCCCGCGCCCGTCCGGCAGTCGGCGCCACCCTGCACCTGGGAGCAGCCGTGGACCTGGTAGCCGAGAGGCCGTCGTGCGACCAGCCAGCCCGTCAGACCGACGACAGCGACCACGGAAAGCACCAGGGCGGGCCACAGGCGCCGCGACCGGCGCCACGACGATTGGTGGTCGCGTCGCTGGTCGATGACTGCCCACTGCCGGGCATCGGGCAGGCGATCGTCACCGGGCACCGCTGTCGCCGCCAAGTCGCCCAGACGCTTGCAGACCGAATCGGGGTTGCGCTGGTCCATCAGCAACTTCCTCCTTGTTCCAGAGCACCCACGTATTCGCGCAGCACTGGGCTCGCCTGCACGCGCGCATTCACCCGCGCAGTCAGTCGCGCCAGCCGGCGTTTTGCAGTCGAGAGACTCATGGCGTGCGCAGCAGCCACCTCGACCAATTCCATCTTTTCCGCGAACCGGGCGACGAACAGCGAGCGATCCTCGGCGCTGAGCGTATCGAGCAATTGGTAAAGAGCACGCGCCGCTTCGCGGGCTTCGCCTTGGCCCGCAGACGTCGGCATCGGTGGCAGCGCCTCCTCGGGCAACAGCCCAACGATCGATCGGATGCGTCGCCGGCGCACTTCATTGCGGGCGACGCCCAAGGTGACACTGACCACGAAACCTTGCATCGTCGCAGGATCGCGCAATTCGCGCAGCCGCCGAAACAGGCGCAGGAAAGCTTCCTGGCACACATCTTGGCAGTCGGCGCCAGGCCCCAGGAATCGACGCACGATCCGCTGGACCGTGGCTGCGTATCGCGACCAGATCACGAAGCAGGCTCGCCGGTCGCCTGCGCACGCCGCACGCACCAGCCCCACGTCGGGCGATTCCGGCGCGGGAGTCTGGCGTGGGTTGACTTCGGATGGCACGACCATGGGCGATTGAGCTACAAGCATGGCATCCTGCCGAAGAAAGCCGTTTAGAACAATGTGATCGCGGACATGCTGGACATCTTTCGACCCTCCACAAGGCAAGAGTCGCAAAGGCCCTTGGGCGGGTCAGCTTAGATTAGATGAACTCGCGATGTTGAGATGCTCATCGGACGGCAGCGCACCTGTTGGTCTTGGTATCACAAACGAGGTTCTTGCCTGTGTCGCAGTTGAAGACCACGTGAGGCTCGCAGGCCAGTACACCAGGGACTCCTCGCACGGGCCGTCGCCGACCTCGCCGGTGGCAGCGAGCTGACACATCCACTTGTCGTACAGGCATGCGTGCGATTGCCAAAGTGACATGGTCCGGGCCCACAGCTGTGCCAGATGACAGCGTGGCGCCCCCGCACGCCGCAATTCCGTTGCGATTTCCGCCCTGCGGTTCACTGGCACGCTTCGTGAACAAGGGAGAGGCATGAGCAGAATCGCACGACACGAGGAAGGAGGTGCAGACATCGTTTCGCTTGAGTCCTAGAAGCTTCCGTAGAAAGGAGGACGCAGCCGGCATCAGCGTCGGCTCACGAGCAAAGCAAATACGTCACAGCCAATTCTCCGGGCGGCCTCGGATGCCGAATCAGTCGAGGCCGCCCGACCCATGCTCGCGGTGCGGTTCAGCGCGCGCCCTATCCTTTGCCGCGACCCGAGCGCAAGGTGAACGTTCGCGCCCACGCCGGCCGGCCCGGAAGAGCCTGGACACGCGCGCGGAAAGCCGCAAAACGCGTCGGGTTCATGGCTGGGCCGATGAACGAGATGGAACGCAAGATGCGTTCAAGCGTGTGGGCGTCCACCGGTGTCTCGTCGTCAAAGCGGCGCTCCCGCGTGAACCGGACCCCGGTCATCGCCGAAATCTGGACGATGTTCTGGTCGATCTGGCGTGGCCGCCGGGGTACCGCCTCTTCGATGATCTCCACCAGGCTTTGCATGAACGGGGTTTTCCCGAGCTCGCAGGTCACCACCGCCAACGCCCCCTTGGGCGCAAGCACGCGCGCGATCTCTCGGGCAACGAGCTCGGCGTCGATGAAGTGCAAGGCGTCCGCCACCACCGCAAGGTCCAAGCTGGCATCGTCGAGAGGCAACGCTTCGGCCGCCGCGTGGAACGCGTGGACCGACAGCCGCCGCTTGCGCGCCTCCGTTCGCAGCCGCTCCAGCATCGCTTGCGCCGGTTCG
>PMLH01000038.1:1777-2771 GCA_003159055.1 Myxococcales bacterium | reverse complement strand
TTACCGCGACAGGCTCCTAGCGCCGCGGCTTTCCCGGCGCGGACGGTACGCCCCGCGCCCCTGCCGCAGCAGGCGGCAGAATCGGTCGCAACCAACCTGACGCAGGCAGCGGGGGCGCTGCCACGGGAACGACGGGGGCTGGAGCCCGTGCTGGCACCGCTGGGGGGGACGGTGGCGGATCAGCCACGACCGGCCCCGGACGCTTGCGAAATACCGACCATTTGCCGGAAACCGCCAACAACTCGACCATGCCGTGGTAGCCGCGAAACAGGTCGAACCCCGGCGGAATGCTGCGCACAAAGAAGTAGTCGAAGATCGGCAGCATCCGGCCGGGCGCAAAGCTGGACGGCGCCCAAGGATTGGTCAGAAAATCGCGCGCGACCTTGCAACGACACGGCATGTGGCGAAGCCCGCAGTAGGCCGGCGGAACCATGCTGCCCAAGGCTGGACGAAGGGCCGGGTAGAAGTCGGGCACGCCAACCAGCGCCGACTCGACCTGCATGACTTGCGACTTGCGGTCGAAGACCAACCCAAGAGCTTTTCCACCGGATGGCGTCTTCTTCGCCACCTCGACGAAACCCTCCACCTCCGCACCGTAGGCGCGATAGTGAAGATACAGCTGGCGGCCATAGACCACACCGAAGGCCAGCGCAGGCAGCGGCAAGAGCGCGGCCGGAAGGCCGCGCAGGCGCAACAGCCCGGCCGGCACGAGCAGAAGAAACATCAGCAGCACCAGCACGGAAAAGCGCGGAAAAAACGTCATCAGCTCCATCTCCTGCAGGTGATGGGGCAAGGCCAGGTACGCCGTCAGCGCGCCCGCAAATCCAATCAGACCGGCCAGCGCCATGCGTCCGCCGCGGAACGTGCTTGGGCTGCTCGACTTCCGTCGCCACAGCCCCGCCAACAGCCCGACCAGAACGTACGCCGCCATGATGAGGAACAGTACCCTGCAGGCCGGGATGTTCACTTCGTCCACGAAGGCGCGCATGGCGTG
>PMLH01000038.1:0-1751 GCA_003159055.1 Myxococcales bacterium | reverse complement strand
CGAAATGCCAATACGCGAGCACACCAAAGGAAGGAGCCAGCGCGAGGACGGCGTAGAGCTTGCGCCGCCAAGAGGCGGGCACCAGCACGGCAAAGGCCAGCGCCGCGCAAATGCCGTAGAGGAAGTTCTGCAGGTGGCAAAGAAACAGCAGCAGGGCGAGCGCCGCCGTGCCGATCCACCACCCCGGGACGCGGCGCCGCCCCTGGGCGAGCGACAGCTTCGCCATCGAAGCCAGCAGCAACAGCACGACCGGCAGCGACAGCGCAAAGCTCACGAAACCGTAGTGCAGCGTGAGGTTGTACGCCAGCGGAAACGCGAGCAGGGCCGGAACGCGACTGCGCCGCAGGGCCGCGAGAAGCGACGCCATGGCCAGCGGCAGCCCGGCCACGTACAACATTATGATCAACTTGTGCGCCGCCAGCAGATTCATGACCTTGCCGAAAATCGCAAGAGCCACGAAGTGCGCGGCATAGGGGGCGAGGCGCAGGCTTCCGTCGTAGTAGGCCGAATACGGGGAAGCCGGGTCGCCGACCTTGGACAGCATGTCCGCGGCGGCGATGTGGAATGGCAAATCGAGCCCCGGCAGAAGCTGCGTCGCAAACAGCGGCGCTAGGAAGAAAGGAAGCAAAATCGCGTAGCCAACCGCGAAGCACCAGGCCTCGGAAACCCTGCCAGAGGCGGCCCAGGTCACGAGACGGCGGATCGTTCCAGCTGGCTTGCCTGGCGGCTTGCAGTCCGGCAAGCGCGGACTGAGCAGAGTGTACCGGCCCGCTTCCGAGCCCTGTGAGTCGTTCATGCTTGTGTTCACGATTGGCGCGCGTGCCGAAGCGCGTCTGAGGTCAAGCCCCGACAGGCGCGCCAAAACATGCGATTTACGCGACCGCCCCTGTATACAACGAATCGCGCCCAAAGCGTGGTATAGAGTCCGACCAACTCGCCATGGGCCTGTTCGACATCTTCTCAAAAGAGAAGCGCGACGAGCGCGCACGTGCCGGAAATATCCAGCGCGCAATCAACAAGTACGCGCAAACCGGGGATCGCTACAAGGCCATGGAAGCCCTGGCGACCGAAGGCTCGGACGAAGCGCTCTACGGCCTCATGCGGCGCTTCGGTATGATGTACGACAAGTCGATCGAGGACGAGCAGGAGAAGGAGTGGGTCTTCGACACGCTGGTCAGCAAGGGCGAGTCGGCGCTGCCGGCAGTGAAGCGGTACCTGGTCTCGGCGGATTCCGTCTCGTGGCCCTTGCGCGTGCTTCAGAAAGTCGCCCCCAGCAAGGACGCCGAGATCGACATGGTGGCCGAGGTGCTTGCCCGTCACGAGCCAGGCTACGAGCGCGACCCGACCAAGAAGATTCAGCTCCTCCGCCACATCGGGTTGATGAAGCACCCGAGGGGCGCCGCGCTCGCTGTGCCCTATCTCGCCGACATGGACGAAGGCGTGCGCTTCGCCAGCATTGAAGCCCTGCTGGCGCTCAAGAACGAGGAGGCGGCGCGCGAGAAGCTGCTTGAGCTGTTCGTTTCCGACGCCGAGGAAAGTCTGCGCCTGCGCCTCCGCATCGCCGAAGGCTTCGCCGACCTCGGGTGGCTGGTCCAAGGGCACCGCGGCGGCGTGGAAAAGAAACTGCCGGATGGATTCCAACTCGACCGTGAAGGCCACATTCTGAAACTGAAGAAGTCCGATTAATGCCGCGACGACAAGACATCAAGACCGTTTTGCTGATTGGTTCCGGCCCCATCGTGATCGGGCAG
>PMLH01000429.1 GCA_003159055.1 Myxococcales bacterium | reverse complement strand
GTTCGTCCATTTCGCCATCGCCCAAGAAGGCCCACACCTTGCGCCCGCTGGTATCGAGAATCCCGCGGTGCTCGAGGTAGCGCATGAAGCGCGCCTGATAGATGGCCATCATCGAGGTCAGGCCCATCGATACCGTGGAAAACTGCCAAAAATCCGGCATCAGGTAGGGGTGTGGATAGGACGAGAGCCCCTTTCCGTCGACTTCTTGCCGGAAGGACCGAAGCTGGTCCTCGCCTATGCGGCCCTCGAGAAAAGCGCGCGCATAGATGCCAGGCGCAGAATGGCCCTGAAAGTAGACCAAATCGCCCCCATTTTCTGCGTCCGGACCGCGGAAGAAATGGTTGAAGCCGACGTCGTACAAGGTCGCCGCCGACGCAAAGCTTGCGATGTGGCCACCAAGCTCGGACGATTTGCGGTTGGCGTTCACCACCATCGCCAGCGCATTCCAGCGCACGAGCGAGCGGATACGCCGTTCCAGGGTCGCGTCGCCCGGCACCCGCGGCTGTTGCGTCACGGGGATCGTGTTGACGTACGCGGTTGTCGCGTCGAACGGCAGATGTGCGCCCGAACGACGGGCGTGGTCAACCAGCTGTTCCAGCAGGAAATGCGCACGTTCGACGCCCTCCCGCTCAAGCGTCGAGGCCAGTGACTCGATCCATTCTCTGGTTTCTTCCGGATCGCTGTCCTGCGGAAGCTGTGGTGGTGACGGAGTGGTTTCGACTGGTTCGGCAATTTTGTAACGGTCGGTGGGCATGGGGCTTCTCAGCGGTGGACATTATGCACTCGTTCACCAACGATAGGATGCACGGCAGCGACCGCCGTTGCATAGCCCTACCTGACTTCCAGCTTCGCCTGCTGGCGAATGTCGGACGAGCTGGCGCCGACCATCACCTCGAATACGCCGGGCTCGACGACGCGCTTCATCTGCTTGTCCCAAAGCGAAAGCTCTTCAGGACCGAGGCTGAGCTCGACGCGCCTCGATTCGCCGACGCGCAAATGAATGCGGCGAAACCCTTTCAGTTCCTTGATCGGGCGAACCACCGACGCCACGACGTCGTGTAGGTAGAGCTGAACCACCTCGTCGGAAGCGCGCTTGCCCGTATTCGTGACGGTCACCGACACACGCACACCACCATCGGGTCCAATGCGGGATGGGCTGACATTCAGGTGGTCGTAGCGAAAGGTCGTGTAACTGAGCCCATGACCAAACGCCCACAGCGGTCCGCCTTCTTCGAACAGGTATGGACGGTCGGCGGAAGGCTTGCGGTTGTAGTACGCGGGCTCCGTCGCCCCCGAACGCGGAATGCTCACAGGTAGCCGTGCGGCTGGGCTGACGTCGCCAAGCAGTACGTCAGCGACCGCGTTGCCAGTTTCCTCGCCCAAGTAGAACCCATCGAGAATGGCGGGCGCGGTGCGCGCCAACTCAGGGATGGACAGCGGCCCACCGTGGATCAGCAGGACGACGGTCGGCCGGCCGCTCGCCATCACGGCACGTGCGAGATCCATTTGCGCCCCGACCAAGTCCAGATTGCCTCGGTCGCCGAGGTGATTGCCAGCCCAAGCCTCGCGCGAGAGCTGCTCGTTTTGTCCGATGACCAAGATCGTGAGATCGGCCTCGGCCGCAACCTTCTTCGCCTCGGCCACCCATGCTGCGTCTTGCGCCGGATCCGACAGCGTGACCTCGTCGTCGGTCCATCCCCGATTCCCTGCTGTCAGGCCGCAGCCCTGCGCGCTCAGAACCTTGACCTTGCCATCGAGGCGCGCCCGGATGCCGTCGAGCACCGACACCGTCCTGTCAGGCGTGCCACTGTAGCCGCCCAAACGGCAGACGTTTGCGTTGGGACCGATGACCGCGACAGACTTCAGCTTTGATGGATCGATGGGAAGAATGCCGCCGTCATTTTTGAGCAGAATGATCGCCTCTTGAGCCGCGCGACGAGCAAGCGCCCGATCCGAGGCGCGCTCCGGTTCTGGCGTCACCTTCTCAACGTAGGGATGCTCGAACAGGCCGAGCAGGAACTTCGCACGCAGCACGCGCGCCACCGCCTGATCGACCGAGGCTTCCTCCACCCGACCAGCCTTCAGATCTGAAAGCAAGCTGGCGTACCCTTCCGGCTCGGGCAGCTCGATGTCGACGCCCGAGTCAAGCGCGATCCGTCCGGCTGCCGGCAGGTCTTCCACCACGTGGTGTCTGCGCGCCAACTCGGCCACGCCGAAGTAGTCCGAAACCACCACGCCCCGGAAGCCCCATTCACCACGCAACAGATCGGTGAGCATCCAGCGGTCGGCGTGCGACGGCACGCCGTCGACCTCGTTGTAGCTGGCCATCACCGACTGTGCCCCGGCTTCCCTGAAGGCGGCCTCGAACGGCGGCAAAAAGACCTCGCGCAAGCTATGCGGCGCCGCCACCGCGGGTGCGGTGTTGCGTCCACCCTCCGGCTGTCCATGCCCGGTGAGGTGCTTGGCGGTGGCCATCACGTGGACGCCGTCGATGGGCGCATCCGGGTCGCCGCGCCGGCCCTGGAATCCGAGAATGGCCGCGACGCCGATGCGACTCGTGAGAAAGGGATCCTCGCCGTAGGTCTCCTCGATTCGCCCCCAACGCGGATCGCGGGCCACGTCGAGCACCGGGGCCAGAGCCTGCGAAACCCCACGCGCGCGCATTTGGCGCGCGACCACCGTGAAGACGTCCTCCACCAACTGAGGATCGAAGGTCGAAGCCAGCGCGATGGCCTGCGGGAAGCTGGTCGCACCAGGCGCGACCAACCCGTGCAGGCCCTCCTCATGCAGAATCGCCGGGATACCAAGACGCGTCTTTTCGACCAGGAATTTCTGGAGCGAATTGGCCAGCAGGGCGGCTTCGCGCGGATCGTGTTTGTCACCAGGCCGCGTGACGTGCCCGATGCCAAGCGACATCAGCTTGCGGGCGCGGTCGGGCGAGAACTTGCGCGTGTTTGGGTCGTAGACGCGCGTGTGCTCCCAGTTGACCGATTGCAGTTGCGCGACCTTCTCGGCCTGGGTCATGCGCCCCAAGAGATCCTGCACGCGCTGGCCGAGCGGAAGCTGGGCATTGCGGTAGCGCGCCGTAGCCTCGGGCGCCTCGGCCGCTTGAGGCTTGTCTACGGCCGTCTCGGCCCTTGCGACGCCGTCAAGACTGGATCTGCAGAACCAGGCCGCGGAGATCGTAAGAATGGAAGCGAGGAAAGACGTCGACTTCAGGCGCGTCCTCATACGCGCAAAATACACCATGTGGCGTCCGCCCGGGGGAGGCACCTGAATCAGCGTTCAAGATTCCGCGCTTGCGCGGACAGGTATTCTGATCGAGAAGCGAGCCCTATGAGCTCCCCGCAAGGGTCCCGCCCGGCCGCCAGCAGCTTCCGCTGGGTCATTTGTGCGCTGCTGTTTTTCTCCACGACGTTCAACTATATGGACCGTCAGGTCATCAGCTACCTGAAAGAGTTCTTCTGCACGCCCTTGGAGCAGGGCGGGTTCGGTTGGAGCAATTCCGACTTCGCCCACCTGACAGCGATGTTCACGGCTTTCTACGCCGGCACGACCATCATCGTCGGCTGGCTGATCGACAAAATCGGCACCAAGCTGGGTCTGGCGCTGTCGCTCATCGCCTGGTCGACCTTCGGCATTGTCAACGCCTTCGTCGGACGCCTGGTGGCGACGCATATTCTGGTCCGCGGCGCCTTCGGCATCGGCGAGGCCGGTAACTTCCCGGCGTCCATCAAGACCGTCGCCGAGTGGTTCCCCAAGCGCGAACGCGCACTGGCCACTGGCATCTTCAACAGTGGATCGAATTTCGGCGCGATGCTCGCTGCGCTGTTCGTCCCCTGGTGCATGATCTCTTTCGGCGACCAACGCGGCTGGAAGATGGCCTTCGTCATCACGGGCGCCGTCGGTCTTCTCTGGCTCATCTTCTGGTTCTGGCTCTATGAAACGCCGGCCCGGCACACGCGCCTGTCGCAGCAGGAATACGACTACATCCACGTCGACGACGAGGTGGTCGCCAAGAATGCTGATGGCAGCGCAGCCAAGGTCTCCTGGTGGAAGCTGCTCAGCTATCGCCAGACCTGGGCCTTCTTCTGGGGCAAGTTCCTCACCGACGGCATCTGGTGGTTCTACCTGTTTTGGTTGCCGGACTACCTGAAAAAGCAGTTCGGCATGACCAAGCACGACGTCATACTGCCGACGTTCATCGTCTATGGCGTGGCCATCATCGGCAGCGTCTACGGTGGAAGCATCCCGCTGACGCTCATCAAGCGGGGCATGCAGGTGTACAAGGCCCGCATGACCGCGATGTTCCTCATCGCGCTGTTCCCGCTGACAGTCCTGGCCACGCAGCACTTCGCCGACGTTCAGCAGTTCGGGCACATGGCCTCCACGCTCGCCGTGGCGATCATCTGCGTCGGCGCCGCCGCGCACCAGGCCTGGTCGGCGAACCTGTTCACCACGGTGTCCGACATGTTCCCGAAGCGAGCCGTGGCCTCGGTGACCGGCATCGGTGCGATGGCCGGCGGCCTCGGCGGCGTGGTCGTGCAACTTCTGGCTGGCGGCCTGACCGACGCGTACAAGGCAACCCCGCAGATTGCTTACCTCATCATGTTCATCATCTGCGCTTCGAGCTACCTCCTCGCCTGGAGCGTGATGAAGACGCTCGTGCCTCGCCACAGGGTCATCGCGGACCTGTGATCCGAGAATGAGCGGTGTGCAATGCGCCGCTCCCATGAGGAGCCAAACCACATCTGCGTTAGGGCCCGCCCTTGTTCTTTCCGGCAGCGACCTTGACGGCCACGTGGTCTTTGTCCGCGACGAAGCGCACCGGGCCCGTGACCTCGGTCGTGAATTCCTCCTCGCAGATGGAATCAATCACGACTGTCACCTTGGGGAAGACGCGTTTGACGGCGGAGATGGTTGCGCCCGCCACGGGCAGGCCCTCCACTTGTGCGAGCAAATCCGCTTGGGCGCGCTTGGCGACCAGGCGAGCATCGGTCAGGCGAACGTTCAATTGGGTTGTCTGGGTCTTTCTTAGCGAAGGCAACCTCATGGCTGCGCCGGGCTTGTCCTGAGAATTGGCAAGCGCGGATTCAAGGTTTCTGACCAATGCTCGCGCAACCGCCAGGTTCTTCCTTGGCCTTCCCAGTCGGCCATCAACCCCAGGTTCGTGGCCCGCGCACACAGTGGTCGAAACGCACATTTCCGTGCCAATCGACCCAACGCTGACGTTGGTTCCTGCCTGCACCCTGCCCCCGATGATGCCGCCGTGGCTGATGGTCACGCTTCCCGCTGCGACAACCGTCGAGTCGTGACATTCAACGTCAACTTGCACGTCGCCGCCGCATTCGACGGATACCATGTGCAAGTAATGAGCATGCAGATCTCCATTGCAGCTCAGGCTTCCTTTGTGGCCACCGTTGACGCCTCCCTTGATGGTGATGCTTCCGCCCGCCTCGATGACGGCTCGGCCGACGCCGCCCTCGACGGTTACGTTCTTGGCGGACTTGACGTGGAAGCCGTCCAAGACACTCCCGTGGATGGTCACCTCGCCGCAAAAATCGATGTTGCCGACCTTGAAATCAAGATCCCCCGGCAGTTGCAGGTGCTGTTCGATCGACAGCCGCCCACCCGCGTACCGAACACAACCGGGCTCGGCGGCAACGACCCGGGAAAGATTCTTGGGGTCAAGTCCCACCCGGTCCCCAAGTTGGAATGGGCAAGGGTCTGGGTGAATCGGCTCGCCGTAGACACTGCGCCCTGCCCTTGGCGCCGCGGGCAATTCGCACAGGCCTTGTCCGGCACGCACATTGATGAACTGACTGACCTCGTGAAGGTCGATGGTCTCGTCCGAATAGTCTCGCAGCGAGGAAATTCCGATGGGAATCAGCCAGTCGACGTTCTGCCATTTCCCCGCGGGCGCTCCCCTGGCAACCGCGATCGCCCTGCTGGTTCCGCCGCTGGCGACAGTCTTCGCAAGCTCTGGCAACCGACTGTCTTCATCCTGCGATAGCTGCAAGCCGGATCCGCGGACAAACTCCACGACCTTTTCAGGGGCACACGCCGCCTTGGGCGAGGTGCGCACCATCTGCACCGAAGCCGTGAGCTTGTCCGCCGTAACCATAAGCAGGAGTTTCCAACCGTCGCCTTGGATTTGGTTGGTGGTCTCACCCTGTGGACGCTTCTCCTCAGGCTGCTTGTCCATGATGTGTTTCAACTGGCCGGCGCAACCCCGGTAGGTCGTGCTTTCCGGGAGGAATCGACAGTATTGCGGTTTCTCTTGACCCTAGTGCCGCCGGTCAGAATTGCGGTCATGTTTTGGGTGACGAGGCGCCCGGCCGGCAAGGCGCGACGAGGGCGCATAGCCGAAGCTATGTAACCGAGGAGCAACGCAGCCGGCCGGGATGNNGATATTCTGACCGGCGGCACTAGGTGCCGCTACTCCTGGACAAGCGCGAAGTCGTCTGCGTTCCCGCTGCCCGAAGAGACCCCCACGGTGCACGTGCCGCCGCTGATGGCGATGCCGGTCAGAGACACCTTGGTCCATGCAGAGCCGGCGGCAAGCGATGTGGTCTTGTCGCTTCCCCCGCATCCTTTCGCGTCGAGGGAGCCGCCGCTGCTCTTGGCCCAGACCGAGAGTGTGTAGGTTCCGTCAGGAAGGCCGGAAAGTTTCTGGTCGAGCGAGCCCGAGAGCTGCCAGGACCAGTTTCCCGAGTGTCCACTGCTGGCGTTGCTTCCGCCGCCCGCCGTCCATCCG
>PMLH01000084.1 GCA_003159055.1 Myxococcales bacterium | reverse complement strand
ATACACGATACGGTCGTTCGAGGCAGCGATGAGCATCTGTCGCGCGCCGTCGCGAAAAAAAACCGGCGCAGCGTAGATGGGACCTCCCGTGGTGAACTTCCACAGCGGATCGCCGGTGGCTGCAGACAGGCAATACAGCGTGTGGTCGTAGTTGCCCACGACCACGGCGGGCTCCACGCCCGCGAAACCTAGCGCGGGCGATGACCAGACCGTGAGCCCCGGTTCATAGCCCCACACGCGGCCGCTGCCGTCGAAGCTCCAGGCGTGCGGCAAGGCTGCTCCGTCCGACCGCAGGTCGATGGCAGCTTGGTTGCTGGCATTGCAGCGGCTTTGCGACCAGACCTCGCAATCGGCAGGGAAAGCACGGGCGGGCAGACTGAGGGCAACTGCTACGAGGACCGCGAGCTTCATGCGGACAGCTTCTCGGTTGGCGCTGGGACCTGATTCTCCGCCTTGTCCTGCGCTTGCTTGCTTCGCAACGCCCACACATCGACTACGTCCAGGGCCGAATTCGCGCAGTGGTCGATGCATGCGTGGCACATCTGGCAGTGCGAGGTCCGAATGACGCCATTTTCGATGGCGCCCACATCGCAGCTGGTGTCGCAGACGCCGCAGCTGTTGCAGCGGCTTTTGTCGAGGAGGATCCGCATGCGGGAAAAGCGGTGCAAAAAACCAATGAAGTGTCCCCACGGACAAAGGTAGCGGCACCACGAGCGCAGCACGAAGGTTCCCGCCACCAAGATCACCAGCGTGGTCAGCGCCGAAGCGGGATCGTCGCGCGAGGTGAACGCAAAGTGCACCGGCGAGGTCACGACCATGTGAGAAACTGCGGTGAAGAAGATGGCCGCCAAGCTGAAGAGTCGCAGCTTGCGCGTCGGAATATCGTCGATGACGCCCGCCAGGACCAGGCAACACAGCAGCAGCAGCATCGCGCCCCAGTGCAAGCTCGAGTCCTCGACGAACAGTTTCTTCTTTGCACCAAGCCAGATCAGCAAAGTGACGAAACCCAGGCTGGCCAGACCAATACCGAGAAGCTGGCCACGTGAAAGCCCCTGCGGTCGTCGCGGCAGGCGCTTGCGCACCCAACCCGAAATGTCCTGCAAGCTTCCGGTGGGGCAAATCCATCCGCAGAACACGGGTCCGTGCAAGAAGGTCACAGCGATAATCACGATGGGCAAAGCCAGCCAATAGAAAGACTCGCTGTAGGCCGAGCCGACCAGGGTCAGGCCGTAGAGCCCGTTCCGAATCATGCCGAACACGCCCAGGCATGAATAGACGACGTAGAAGAAGACGACGAAGGAAAGCAGCTGGACGCCCCGGCGGATCCACTGACGATGACGTTTGGCGCCGCTGATGGCGAGCACGACCAAAAAGAGGAACAGCAGCGAAGCCATCTCCACGCTGGTTCCATCAAGCGAGAGGAAGGGAACGTTGAAGATTTTTCCAAGAGGCGCTCGCTCCGGCTGCATGGTGCTCTAGCTTGTCTCCTCGGCGATGCAATCGCCCGGTTTTTCGTCGCACTTGGAAGCGCACGCGGGCAACGAGGCAATTGCAGATAGGTTTAGTCCGAGAAAGCGGGCAACGAACGGACAGCGCGGGCGCCCCTGGACGTCCGACATGGTGCCCTGTTGTACGATACGGCCACCCAGCATGATAGCGATGTGGTCGCCCAGCGCCGCTGCCTCCTCGCGGCTGTGGGTCACGTGCAAGGTGGTCAGCCCAAGCTCGCGATGAACCCGGCCCAGCTCTCCCTGCAACTCCAGTCGCGTGTTGTGGTCAAGCGCGCTCATTGGCTCGTCGAGCAAGAGGAGCTTGGGACGAATCGCCAGAGCGCGGGCGACGGCCACCCGCTGAGCCTCCCCGCCGCTCAGAGTGGGAACCGGTCGGCCCAGAATGGTCTGCAGGCCGAGGCGCCCGACCAAATCGTCCACGGTGCGGTCGACCTCTTGGTTTGGCAACTTGCGCGCGCGCAGACCGTAGGCGATGTTTTCCCGAACGGATTTGTGGGGAAACAATGCGGCTTGCTGGAATACCAGCCCCATCTGGCGCCGCTCTGGCGCCGTCGCGGTGACGTTCTGTGATTCGACCAGGATTTGCCCGCGAACCGGGGAAAAGAAACCCGCGACGGTCTGCAATAGAACCGACTTGCCGCAGCCGCTCGGGCCGAGGATGACCCAGTATTCGCCCTTCCCGATCCGCAGCGAGATGTCCCTGAGTGCAAAGTCCCCGAACTGACAGTGGAGGTGGGCAAGCTCAATCATGAGCGCCGCGCTCCTTTGGGCCTTTGCAGAGCGAACGGCAGCAGGGTCTGCCCAAATTGCAGCATCACGAACACCCACAGGCACATAATGAGCAGCAAAATCGCGATCGGCCGGCTTTCGGAAGCACCCGCGCGCAGGAATTCGGTGTGCACAAGCACCGGAGCGGTCACCGGCGAGCTGGCGAACAGAACGATGCAGCCAAACTCGCTCACCGCGCGCGCCCAAGCCAAGGTCGCGCCCACCAGGATTCCACGCGACGCCAGCGGGAGCGAAATCCGGGCAAAGGTCGCCGCTGGGGACGCGCCCAGACTGCGCGAGGCCAATTCATACTGGAGAGGCACCGATTCAAAGGCGGTCATCGCAGTTTTCACCAGGAAGGGCGAGGCCACGAATACTTGGGCAACCACGATGCCGAGGAACGATCCCGCGATGGGCAGCCCCGCACTTTCGAGCGCGCTGCCAAGGACACTGCCGGGCCCAAGCAACACGATCAGCGCCACTCCGGCGACCGACTGCGGAACAAGGATGGGAACGTCGACGATGGCGAGAGCCCAACGTTTGCCCGGAAAATCGACGCGCGCAAGCGCATACGCGAGCGGAACGGCCCAGACGGCAAGGGCCGCGGTCGCCACCGTCGAGGTGAGCAGGCTGAGCCAGACCGCGCTGGCCACGTCGCCGCGGGTGAAGGTGCGCCACAGCGTCTGCAGCGAATCCTGCATGCTGAGGTGAATCAGTGGAAAGAGCACCACGGTCAGGGCAACCAAACCGCCGCCGAGGCAAACCCGGGTGAACAGAGGCGTCCGTTTTCGCGTGGCCCAGAAGACGGAATAGATCAGCGCAAGAGGGATAAAGGTCTCGAAAGCGAATGGCTGCAGGACCACGAAACAGACCACGAAGATCGCGAAGAAACCAAGCAAGACGGGTGCGCCGAAGAATCCCGCGTAGGCGATGACCAGCAAGATGAAGAGCGGCGGCTTGTTCAGAACTACCAGCAGCAGGATGAACAGCGCCGTGTAGCCCGAGACGAAGAGCATCACCGTGCGCGCCGAACGACGTCGCAGCACGGTTGCGGCGGCATAGAACACGAACAGGTTGGTGAAGAAGAGGGCCAGGTTCACGCCCGACGCGAAAGGAGGCACCGGCGCCAGCCCCATGCCCACGTGGATGGCTGCCAGGACGACGATCGCGACGAGGATCTGTTTCCACGCGTGCTTCATGGCAGCGGCGCCTGCGGCTTCACGACCAAGCCGAGTTGCCCCGGCAGGCCAGCGCACGGATTGCACGTCGCAGGCGAGATGGGGTGAAAACCGCGCCGCACGAGCAGCTTCGTTCCCGCGTCGCTTAGGAGAAACCCGACGAAACGAACGGCGAGCTCAGCATGGGGTGCGGTGGTCGGAATCGTGAGCCCATACACCACCGGTGCACCCGTCACCGCCCTGCTCCCCTGCCCTCGCTTCATGCGAATGTCCACCCGGGCCGCGGCATAGCGAGAAGCAAAATCCCGGCGCGACAGGTTGATCTCGGGCGGAAGGCTCAGAACTTTCAAGTGGTGATCCTCGGCGGTCGAACGGAAGATGAAAGCATAGTCGATGGCGCGCGATTCCAGCAGTGCAAGAAGCTCGGCTTCGTCGTGAACGACGTGCTCCTTCGAACAGTGCGCGACAAGCTCGGCAGCAAGTCCGCCGCCACCACTTGGGTGCAGGCCGGCCGCTTCCGCCAGCTGCCAAACCATCAGGGTCTGATAGCCGATGGGCGCCGTGTCCGGGTCGGCGCGGCCGAGGCGCACACCTTCGCGAGTGACAATCTCGGCCCAATTCTGCGGCGTGATCTGGTCGGTCCCCTTGCTGTGGTCCTTGTGGGCAAGCACGATCTCGTTGGTCGCGAAAAGCGCGTTCCACGCGGCGTGAGACGGGACCATCATCGTCGGAATCAGGGCAGCATCGGCAACCGCGACGACGTCCGCCCGCATGCCAAGCTCGGACACCTTGCGCACGGCCACCTGCGACCCAGACGGTTCAAGCCGAATTCGGACCTGCGGATTCGCCTTTTGGAACACCTCGCTCGCATCGCTCAGCACCGAAGTCAAGCTGCTGGCGTGGAAGACGACGACT
>PMLH01000530.1 GCA_003159055.1 Myxococcales bacterium | reverse complement strand
AGAGACTAAAAGCGTTAGGTTTCCGAATGCAGCCATGGGTAACTCCGACGCTTGGACCTTCGTGAAAGATCCTTCCCCGAAAAATGCCGGGCATGAAGGATGTCGCTAGCAAAGATGCCTTGTTTTCCTGGTGCGTGCCAGAGCATATACTCCCAGCTATGCACGTCAGAAGTCATCATCTCATCTGCCTGCCCGCCCTGGCGCTCCTCGCCAGCTGTGCGGGACTTCGGCTGCAAATGGTCGATCGTTCCGTCCAGCATCCCTCCAACATCGCGGTGTATTTCACCGTCGACACCACGCGCGGCGATCCGGTCCCCGACCTCACCCCCGCGGATTTCCACATCTACGAAGACGGCCAGCCGGTCTCGGTGTTCGAAAGCCAGCAGACCATCTTGCAACCCGAGGTCGCTGCCGCGCACTACACTCTGCTGCTGGTTGATATGAGCGGCAGCGTGGTCGGATCGCCGGACGTGGACAAGGTAGTCGCCGGCGCCGCGTCGTTCTCGCAAAAGGTGGGCCGCTATCAGAAGCTCGGCGTCTACGCCTTCGATGGCAGTCCGCACGTGACGCAACTCTCACCTTTCGGCGGAGGGAATCCGCAGGGAACCATTAACGCCTTCGCGGGTTTTCAGCCTAAGGATCCATCCACCAACCTCAATGGTGCAGTCCTGGAAGCGATCAAGATTTTGGATCATCAGATGAACCAATCCCCGGTTCCGTTACGCTTTGGAACCTTGGTCGTGTTTACCGACGGTACGGATCACGCGGCCCGGGTTTCGCGGGAAGCGCTGCACTCCGCACTAGGCGAGGTCGACTTTGAAGTCTATGCCATCGCAGTCGGCGCCGAGGTCAACGATTCCGAGATTCGCACCATCGGTCGCAACGGCACCTTCACCTCGAAGAATCCGGCCGACATTCGCCGTGGTTTCGACGAGATCGCTCAACGCATTGAGGGCTTCTCCCGGCGCTACTACCTGCTGTCGTATTGCTCGCCGGCACGCGCGGGGCAGCATGACGTGGAAATCGAAGCGGTGAAGGGGGCGATGCGCGGCCGATTGCAATACGATTTCAAAGCCGACGGATTTGGTCCCAATTGCGACCCGAACCAGAAGCCGGCCTTCAGCACCCGCCACCCACGCACCCGGCCGTTGCCACAAGCGAGGCCGCGGGACAAGTAGGGGTAGGATGCCTCTCGTTGCCGCTCTCCAGCCATTTCGCTAGCCGCATCCGCTCCGTCGCCGAGCCATGGTTGCTCGGGCTGGCTTCGTTGTTCTTTCTCGTCCTCGTGCGCTACCACTGGCAGCACGTTACCGACGACGCGTTCATCGTCTTCCGCTACGTGCGGAATCTGCTGGCGGGGCAGGGGCCGGTGTGGAATGCCGGCGAAACCGTCGAGGGATTCTCGTCGCCGCTGTGGCTTGGCCTTCTGGCCGCAGGCGGAGCGGTCGGGCTGCCGCTACCAACCTGGGCGGGTGGCATGGGGGTGTGCTTTTTGGGGCTTTCCCTCTTCTTCGTACATCGGTCGAGCGTCGCGCTTTGCCCCAGTCGCCCGGCGGCGGCGGTCGCCTGTGCAGCAGCCGCTCTGATCTATCCGCTCTACTACTGGGCGGCCGCCGGCCTCGAGACGATGCTGTTCGTTGCGTTGATCACGGCGGCCGTCTGGTCGCTGGTCGGCGCTTCGCCGGGGCGATGGGCACCGGTGGCGGCGTGCCTTGGCGTGGCGCGGCCGGAGGGGCCGTTTTTCGTAGTGGCGCTGCTGGTTCTGGCCACCATCGCGCACGGACGGACAGCCTTGCGTTGGCATCGACTGGCCCTGGCTCTTGCGCCGATGCTGCTTTGGTTTGTCTTTCGGAGAATCTTCTACGGCGACTGGCTTCCGAACCCCTACTACGCGAAGGCAACCGGCGCTCTCTCGGCCAGGCTTGAGGCGGGCCTGCTTTACGCGACCTGGGGGCTGGCCGCCTTGCTGGTCACGGCGATGGCGATGTGGCTGGCGGGCGCAGTCGAGCGCAAGGGCCTCGCTGCGCTCGCCTTTCTCGGCGTCGTGCTGGCGGTCGTGGTTGGCGAGGGCGGGGATTGGATGTGGCACGCGCGCATGGTGGTGCCAGTGCTGCCGGCGTTGGTCGCCGTGGCGGCGGGGGCGATTGCGCGCGCGACCTTCCAGCGAGGACTGGTCGCGCTGCTCGCGTGCGTCCTGGCTTGGTCGGCCTTCGCGCCCAAGGCATCGCTGGTCATCGACGCGCTGACCGGCGGGCGTCTGCCGCCGTCGTCATTTCAGGAGGGAACGCTCGCGCAGGCTTCGTTCTCGGCCGCGAGCTTCATCGCCAAACACTACGCAAAGGACGCGCGGGTGGCGGTCAACCACGCGGGGGCGTTGCCGTTCGCCTTGCCCAATCCCTCCATCGACATGACCGGGCTTGCGGACTGGCACATCGCCCACGAGCGACAAGGCGGGGTTCACCACAAGTTCGACGCCGCCTACGTTCTCGCTCGCAAGCCGGACCTGGTCGTGCTCAACAGCGCCACGAAACCCGGAACCGACGGAACTTGGTATCACCCTGGCTACTGGGAAGGCGAGACCGCGTTGGTCGAGCAGCCCACCTGGACAGAAGCGTATCGCCCGGTCGACGCGTTTTGGGAATGGCACTGGGTCGCGGACGCGCCGAGGTACATCGTCCTTTACGAACGAATTCCGTAGCGCTCGCGGACGGGGTCTGTCCTCAGTAGGTCGCCAGGATGGTTTCGCCGGCCAGGACGCGGTCGCCGGAATTGCACTTGACCGAGACCTCGGCGCTGCGTGGGATGAAGAGATCGCACTGCGATCCCATGCGGATGAGACCAATCTTCTCGCCCTTTTCGACCTGCTGGCCGGGCGTGACGAAGCAATCGACCTGGCTCACAAAGCGGTCGGCCATCTGGATCACGACCACCGGGATGTCGCCCGCAATGACGATGGTGTTGCGCGCATTCTGCAGGATGTGGCGGCTGTCCTCCTCCAAGGGATGCATGTTCCAGGCAAGGCGCATGAAGACGCGCACCATGGACAGATTTTCGCCCTGGGCTGGCCTCGCGGCGACCGACGCGATTCGTCCCGCCACCGGCGCGCGGTTGTAGTGGACCGAGAGCGGCGTCATGTAGATGCCGATCAGGATTCCACCGTTTTCATGCGATGCGGTTCCCAGCCAATCATCGAGGGGAACCTCGACCCCGGCCTTCACGGGGTTGGGTAGGGCACCGGCCTCGACCTGGCGAACGTACAGCACGCGGCCGTCGGCGGGCGAGACCACGGATCGGCCGGACGGCGACCGCCGCACAGGATCGCGGAAGAAGTAGCAGAAGCGCCAGGCGAGGAACGAGAACGGGTCCATCCGACTAGCCTCGCGCCAGGCGAGCCACCCACGCAATGATGCCCGCGCGCAGTGGGCGGCGCAGACGTCGTTCGAGCCAGGCGAGCGGCCGCCTACTGGCAAGGAGAAAGAGCCAGAACGCAATCATGCCAACGTAGGTCAGGTAGTCCGACAGCAGACCGGCGACGGCCGCCAGAGGCCGCCTGCGCAGCTTGTCTCCGAACAACCGGAGTCCGAGGCTACTCATGGCAGTTCGTTGCCAAACAGTCACCGTGACCCAACCCTACCCCATGCTGGCGAGCTTTACGCGGAGGATGGCCTTGAAATCGGCCGCGCCGGTGCCTGCCAGCGGCAGATCGAGCCACAGCAGGGAAGGGCTTCCATGCGCGTTCTTGTGGGCGAGCTGCCCGGAGGGGGACAGGCTTTTCCAGTCCACGGCGGCTGCAGCCGCGGCTGGCAGGGAGACGATGCCGACCGGCATGTCTCCGTGCAAGAGGAGTGCGCACAGGGGCTGCTCCCTGACGAGGTAGCGCAAGGCCCATCCGGTCTTGGGCCCGTAGAAGTAGACGTCTTCCTTGATGTCTTCTTGCCGAAGCAGAAAGGAACGCGCCATCTCGAAGCGCTTGCCGAGCGCGATGGGGAGGCGCGCGGCGAACGAGGCTGCGGTCGGCGGCTGGTTCTTCTTCGGGAACGCAACCTTGGCCGGCTGGACCGAGGCCGATTGGCTATCTTTCCTGGGCTGGCTCGGCTTGCTGGCTTTCTCGACGGTCGTGCGTTTCTTTTCAGGTGGGGGGCTTTTCATTCCATTTGGCCAAGTGGGTGCGCAGGGACCCGATGATAACCTTCTCGGTGTGCTTCGTCACGTCCGGCCGGTACGTACGGCACTATCTCCCCGACGCGAAAACGAGATTTCGGGACTGAAAAAGCCCTGTGCTCGAGTACAATCAGCGCCCCCCAAGAACCCAATCGGGAGACACCATGCACGCTGTCCGGCATTTCCTCGACATCTTTCTGCACCTGCGCGAAAACATCGGAGGCCTCATCGGCCAGTACGGCCCGCATATCTATACGATCTTCTTCATCGTCATCTTCATCGAAACGGGCCTGGTGATCTGGCCGTTCCTGCCCGGCGATTCGCTCCTGTTTACGGCTGGCGCTTTCGCGGCCCTGGGCAAGTTGAACATCTTCCTCATGTTCTTCCTGCTCTCCCTGGCCGCCATTGTGGGGGATTCCGTCAACTATGCCATCGGCCACTTCCTGGGCCCGAAGGTCTTCAAGTGGAAGAAGTCTCGCTGGTTCAACCCGGAGCATCTCAACCGCACGCACGCCCTGTACGAGAAATACGGGGGCAAGATCATCATCCTGGCCCGGTTCATGCCGTTCATCCGAACCTACGCGCCGTTCGTGGCGGGCATCGGGGCCATGACCTACCGCACCTTCATCCTCTACAACGTCATCGGCGGTGTGTCGTGGGTGGCCGTCTGCCTGACGGCAGGCCACTTGTTCGGCAACATTCCGTGGGTTGCCGGGCATTTCGAGATGGTCATCATCGGCATCATCTTCATCTCTCTGATCCCGATGATCGTCGAGTATCTCCGTCACCGTCTCGGGAGCGCCAAGAAGGCGCCGTAGTCGGCGCAGTTCTGACCCGTGCTTTCGCGCGTCCCCTGCCACGGCGCGCGCCGGCCCAGGTGGGCGGCCATGGCCGGTCAAGTTTCCGCCCAGCCCGTCGATAGTCTTAATGGGCAAGTCGGCGCGGAACTGTCTGCGGGGGTGCTCGACCTCTGCCCGCACGCAAAAAGGAAATATGGAGGGCCAACTCGTCGCGGGACAATGGGTCGAGGTCTCGATGGAAGACCTTCGGACGCCGGTTCTGCTGAACGGTTTCGTGCTGAGACTCCGTCCCAGCGAAGTCTTGTTGACGTTTCCGGAGTTGCTGGAGCCGCCGGAAGGCCTCGAGTCGGAAGCGCAAGCCACCGTGCGCTACAGCAATTCGGTCGGGAATTTCACGGCCATTGGCCGCATCGTCCGAGTCGCGTCGGGGCCGCCCGTGACCGTCACGTTCAAGCGCCTGGTGCCGATGGGCGAAAACTCCCGGCGCGCGCCGGTTCGCCTGCCTGGGACTTTGCCCGTGTCGCTGCACATCGTCAACTCACGGGTTGCCCCACCCTCTGGCCCAGGCAGCGTCGCCGCCAAAGCGGAGAATCTGAGCGACGGCGGCATGCTCCTGCACACGTCTGTCTTGCTGGCGGTCGGCGATACGCTGCGCCTGGTCCTGGCCGGTCAAGTCGGCTCGGTGGTTGTCCATGGCCGCGTGATCAGGGTTTTCGAGGGCGAGGGCAAGGTCCAGGGGCAATTCGGCGTCGGCATCGAGCTGGTCCACGAAACCGATGACGAGCGCGAGCTCTGGCTGCGCTTCGCCGAGGGCTGGAGGCGGGGCGAATCGCGGTAGGGTAGGGCACTGCGATTCCTGCTCGCGGTGGCGGTTCGTCTGTGCTGTACTGCCAGCCCATGCCGCAGGAGCAACGACGACTCGGACAGGGCGCCGCCATCGCGCTGGTGGTCGCGAACATGGTCGGCACTGGGGTGTTCACGACCAGCGGCATCTTGATGCGCATTCTCGGGTCGCCCTGGCTGGTGCTTCTGACCTGGTTCTTGGGAGGCGTGGTCGCTCTGCTTGGAGCCCTTTGCTACGGGGCGCTGGCCGGTCGGATCCCNNCCGGAATCCGGCGGCGAGTACGTCTTTCTTTCTCGGACCTTGCATCCGGTGGCGGCCTACGTCGCTGGTTGGCTTTCGCTCATCGTTGGCTTTGCAGTGCCGCTGGGGGCGCTGGCGTACGCCTTCGCCGAGTATTTGCAGCCGTGGCTCCCCGCTGGCGTCAGCCCGAGGGTTGTCGCAACGCTGCTCATGGTGGCCGCGTCAATGCTGCATTTCGGCTCGGTTTCGTTCGGCGCGCGCGTGCAAGCGGCCATCGTTGTCGCCGAGGTGGTTCTCATCACCTTGTTTGCATCGTTCGGGCTCGGCCGACTGTATCCGCATGGATTTCACACCACGCCCGTGGCTGGAAACACGGGGAAATTGGGGCTCGCGCTCGTCATCGTGTCCTTCAGCTACCTCGGCTGGAATGCGGCGGTGTACATCGGCGGTGAGGTCAAGGATCCCAAGCGGAACCTCCCGCGCTCGCTCATCCTCGGCACCTCGATCGTCACGTTGCTCTACCTGGCACTCAACGCTCTATTCGTTTTTGCAGCGCCGGCAGAGGTTCTGTCCGGGCGGATCGACGTCGCGCATGTGGCCGCGGAAGTCGTGGGCGGCCCTTGGCTTGCCAGGGCCGTGTCGGGCTTGGTTTCGCTGGCGTTGGCTCTCTGCGTGTCGGCGCTGACCATGACCGGGCCGCAGGTGGCGGCGCGCATGGCCGGCGATGGGCTGCTTCCTCGACGATTCGCCGGACGTGCGGGGCGCCCGCCGCGCCTGGCTCTCGTGTTTCAGCTTGCCCTTGGCCTCTTGGCCCTGTGGACGGCAACCTTCGAGCGGATCCTGACGTACGTCGGGTTCACGCTGGGCATCAGCATGCTGGCCACCATCGTCGGGCTGTGTCGGTTGCGCCTGAAGGAAGGGCCGGCGCTGCACGTGCCCGGCTGGCCTTGGGTGCCCGGATTGTTTCTGGCTTTTGGCATCGCTTCGACCGGCGTCACCATCGTGCAGCGGCCGGTCGAGGGCTTGGTGGGCCTTGGAACCTTGGGTGTCGGCGTCCTCGCGTATTTCGCGCAGAGAGGCCGGGAATTCGGCCAGGGCGAGTCCCGAGGCTGAAACCCAAGCTGGAACTCTCGGTTCGGGCTGGTACCCTTGGTGGACCCGACGCACCCGACGTGCCCGACCCATGAAGAAAAAGATAACCCCTCGACCCTGGTTCTTTCCCCGCCCGGTCCTGCTTCTCACCACGCGCGACCCAACCGGACGGGACAACATCATCACGGTGAGTTGGGCCGGCGTGGCTTGCACCAAGCCACCGATGGTGACCGTTTCGTTGCGCAAATCCCGCCACAGCCACGCGATCATCTCAGCGACCAAAGAATTCGTGGTGAACATTCCCACCTCGAAGCAGATGGACGAGGTCGAGCTGTGTGGCACGCGGAGCGGAAAAGACTCTGACAAGTTCCTGGCATCGGGCTTTGCCAAGCAGGCATCCACGATCGTTGCGGCCCCGCTGATTTCCGAATGTCCCATCAACCTCGAATGCCAGGTCAAGTACGTTGTTCCACTCGGCAGTCACGATCTGTTCGTCGCCGAGGTGGTCAAGACCCATGCCCACCACTCGCTCGTCGGTGAGGATGGCCAGCTCAACGATCAAGAGCTCGATTGCCTCGCCTGGGGCGAAGGCGACTTCCTTCGCATCCTTAAGAAAACGCGCCAGCCAATCCGTCCGCTGGAAATGCTCTAGCCGCCCGTCGTCCACAACTCCACCCGAAACCTTTCGCGGCTGTACGTCATCCACCCGTGGCACCACGGACCTTTCGATGGAGGAGCGATGGCCGAAAAAGTGAACGCGATTCCAGATGGCTTCCACAGCGTCACGCCGAATCTTGTCATCAAGGACGCGAACAAGGGGATCGACTGGTACAAGCAAGCGCTCGGTGCGAACGAGCTTTATCGAATGCCCGGGCCGGACGGCCGCATCATGCACGCGGAGATCAAGATCGGCGACGCCGTGGTCATGATCACGGACGAGATGCCCGAGATGGGCGGGAAGGGGCCTCAGACTCTGGGGGGCACGCCGGTGAGCCTAATGATCTACTGCGAGGACTGCGACGCCCTCTTCAACCGCGCCGTGGGCGCTGGCGCCAGCGTGCGAATGCCGCTCGAAGACGCGTTCTGGGGTGACCGCTGGGGCATGGTGACCGACCCATTTGGACACGTGTGGGCTATCGCGACCCGAAAGAAGAACCTCTCGGTGCCGGAGATGAAGCGCGCCATGGACGAGTTCATGGCCAATTTCAAGCGTCCCTAGCCACCGGTGTCCGTGGCCCAGGGCAGCCCTGTCGCCCTAGCGCCGCCGGCCAACCCCGCCCCCAAGGCCGCTACTTTTTTGCGACGGGTTTGTCGCCGTCGGGCACGACGTCCCACTTGCCGCGCACGTCCGGGGCCTACAAGACGTGCGACTCTGTTCAGGCGTCACAGTCAACAGAGTTCTCGACGGACGGACATGGTAGCCATGTAGGGCAATGGGTGACTTGTGGTCGCGGTCACTGTCGCATCGGGCGGGCATCACAAAATAACCCACAGTCCCAGGTAGGGAACCGTCATTATTGTGGCATCATAATAAGACTCAGTCAGGAGTTCGTTCGCTCTTGGCAAGTCTTCGTCTCTGTCGCAACTGGAGTCGATGATGTCAGATTCAAGCGATTCAGCTCGTAGCCGCAAGATTGAAAGCGTGCAGTCTGGTCGCGGAAGTGGGGCCGTGCGCCGGGCGATGGTGCTGCTCGCGGGGCTCACCCTCGGGTTCGCGTGCGTGGATCTGACCCCGCCGCCTGAGGTGGTGCAATACCGCAACGGTTTGAGTAGCGGGGGAGGCGTCGGCAACAACGGCGGCGACGGCGACGGTGGGATCAGGGACACGGGTGGCAGTCTGGGCACCGGGGGCGCGGGCGGCGATGGCGCAACCGACGCAGGCGGCGCAGTCGGCGTCGGCGGCAAGACCAGCGCGGGCGGCGGTGGCGCAACCGGCGCAGGTGGCGCAGTCGGCGTTGGCGGCAAGACCGGCGCGGGCGGCAGCACGATCCCGACGGATGCCCGTGGCGTCGCTGGCACCGATGGCAGCGCAATCCCGGACATCGTTTTGGGCAGCGGCGGGGCAGTCGGCACCGGCGGCAGCGTGGGTCAAGACGGTGCGGCGCATCCGGGCACCGGTGGTAGGAATATGGACGCTTCGCCCGGCAAGGGTGGCGCGACCCCTGATGCGCCGATCGGTACGGGCGGCGTGGCCGGGAGCGGGGGCTTGGTGAGTACGGGCGGTGCGGTCGGGACTGGCGGCACAACCGCGGGCACCGGCGGCGCGACCGTCACCGGCGGCGCGACCGGCAGCGGTGGCGCGACGGAGGCCGGCGGTGCGACCGGGTACAGTTGCGCGAATGCAATCGTGCCGGCGAGCGGTGTAGTCACGGACTTCAGCGACTGGGATGCCACCACCTCAAGGTGGGGATCGGGGACTCTGACCGGAAACATCTACCAGTACGCCGGCAGCGGCGCGACCATGAACACCGCGCAAGTGGAAGGCACGCCCAAGGGCCTGCATCTGACCGGCAAGGTTCCATCGATCGGCTATGGCGGCGGGGGCCTCACGTTCTTGTCGTGCACAACGGTGGCGTCCTTTACCAAGGTCCAGTTCGACGTCTACGGCAGCGCGCCGAACTGCGCGGTCGAGCTGCAGCTCCAGACCTTCGACCAACGTCCTACCGACCAGAGCCCGCCCGGCGGCTGCCTTCTGACCGATGCCGGCTCGGGCTGCTTCACCTTCCCGGTGATGAAGCAGGTCGTCTCTCTCTCCACCGCAGTCGCCGCTCCAGGGAGGACGGTGTCCGCCACGCTGGCCAGCTTGACCAATTGGTCGACGTCCGCAGCTGGGCAAATCGTTGGGTTGCAGTGGCAGTTCACCCGCGGCAGCAGCAGTAGCGACTGCACGGTCGACGCGACCTTCACCAACATCAAATTCGTGCCGTAGCCCTCGCCATGCGGGCTGCCGGGCGGCCGGTGGATGTTTTGAATTCGCCGTCGAATGGTGCGATGCGTCCTTTCGATCAGGCGGGCGGGCTGCTCCTCGTGTATTCTGGAGCTACCTTCGCATGAGCGACGTACCCAAAGACCAACCCAAGCCTAGGGGATTCCGCAAGCGCTGGTTGGTCTACGCGCTGGCGGGCGCCGCGGCCCTGGGCGGGGCGGCATACTACTGGCACCACACCGCGGAAGCGGACGACGACACGGACGAGGCGCACCAGCCGACCCACGCCGTGTTTCACATCAAGAAGAAGCCCGCGCCGCCCAAGCTAGGCATCGAGTACCACTTCGACCGCAACGCCATCGCCGACAGTCGGCTGATGGGCGGTCAGCTGCTCGGGCTGACCACGTCGGGGAATCTGGTGACCTTGGACGTGGAAACCTTTGCCGAGCGGAAACAGCGTGTGCTGCGCCGCCGAGCTACCTGCCTTGGACCGGGCGACCAGACCCAGGTGTTGGCAGGCATTTCCAACGGCGCCATCGTGCGCGTGTCCGGAAATGACCTGGCCATCGACCGCGTTGGGCAAGTTCCCGGGATTCCGCGCTGGATCGGCGTGCGCTCGAAAGATGGCGCTTTCGTGGTTGCCTATCAGCTCGAGCGCCGGCCTGATAGCAAGCTGCTGGTCATCGACGAGGGGCAGGGGCGGACCTACGATGTCGGGATCCGGCCGGTGTTGTTCCTCGACAGCAAAGACCGCCTGTGGATCGCGAGCGGGGACAAGGTGTGGTCGATTGATCTGATCACCGGCGCGCGCAAAGACCACGCGTTCAGGTCGGGCTGGTCGGGCGTGCGCGGATTCGTGGAGCTTGCGGACGGACAGATCTGGACCTTCGGCGGAACCGACCGGGCCGGCGGCATGGCGAGCTTTGCGGTGCGACTGTCGCCAGACGCGAAACCCGCGCTGCTTTATGCTGCGACCGCGAAGCCCCGTTCCGCGCAGGAGCCCACGACGCCGATTACCCACATCGTGGAAGATCAAGCCCCAGAGCGGGTCTTGGTCGTGTCGCCTGACAACGTCGCCATCAGCAACCAAACCTTGTCCAGCTGGAAGGCGCTCGACAGCATGACCGTAGGCGGACGAGAAGCAGACGCATTTCTGGCGCGAGGGCGGGCGCATCTTTCGAAGCGCGGAATCCTTCTCAGTCTGGTTCGGGGCGGAATCATGGAGGTGACCGCCGAGTTTGCCCGCAGGCACGTTCTCGACGGGCAGAACCCGGTGCTGCGACCGTCGGAAATCGTACGCTTGGCGAACGGCATGGCGTTCTACGGCGACGGTGGCCCGATTTTCTACGCCGACGGCGGTTGGCACCCGTTGCCCGATCCGATCATGCCGCCCGCCGAGCTGCTGGGACCTGCAAGGGCGGGTGAGAAAGATCGCTCGTGGGTGGCCGCCACCACGATGCCCATCGAGGGCCAGGTCAGCTACGTCATCACCAAGGCCGGACCACCGCGCCACTACATCGGGCACATGCACGGTCTGCGAGACGTCTTTCTGACGGCACGCTGGGATGGCGCTGTGCTAACGGTGCTCGGGCGCGAAGACCTGCCCATCGAGCCCGATGACACCTTCGTGACCCCGGACAGGCAGCTTTGGAACGTGGACGATCAGGGATTGTGGAACTTCAATGGCGGACACTGGCGAATGGTCATGCGGCTTGCGCCCGAGGCGGCGGGCGGACACCAATCGTCAGGGCAGATCGATTCGACGGGCGGGCGTGCGAGCTCCACCTTGAGGTCGGCGATCGGCGAACCGCTGCACTTCGCACACGCCAGCAGGTCTCCGTTCCATGGCCTGCCACGTGGCTCGGCGAGCTGGTCGCTGGTCAGGCTCGACAGCAACGAAGCGGGCGGGGTTCCCTTGATTGACGATATTCCGGTCAAGGTCGACGGGCGTCGTTTGCTTCTGCGCGACTTGACGATCTGGGGAAGCGCCAAGGACAGCCTGCTGCTCGCCACCAACCACGGTCTTTGCTCCTTCAACGTCAAGTTTGGCAACTGCGACGTGAAGCGACCCGAAGGTTTGGACGACGAGGTCGGACTCTTCATGCGCGACGGAACCAAACGGCTGTGGCTCGGCGGCCGTGGATTGTGGGTCCTCCGCGACGACAACCACGCGGACGCCGTGCACCCGTTCGTTCCCATGTTGGCCGACACCCAGGTCGTCACTCTGGCCGAGACCCCAGACGGGCGGCTGGTGATCGGCACGGCTGACCGAGGCACCATCTTTCTGACCATTCCGCAAGGCTGGTTTCAGCGGCCGGCAGAGGACGCGGTCGGCGTGGAAGCTTGGGAATCTACCCGGCCACACGAGCCGCTGTTCGGCGACCGAAGCGTTGTCCTGCAACTCTGCGGTGGAAAGGCGGGGCAAATCGCCGACGCTGCGATGGGCGAGCTGGTGGCGAGCCTGCGGGATCTGGCCCACAAGTTTGGCGGACGCACACGTGTCGAGCTGGAAGAGCAATACGAAGGCGGGCCAGATGTCGCGGTTCGTGGCGCCGATCCAGAACCGATCCTCCAAGGCGTGCGGTCCTTGATCGAGAAGCCCCCATTCAAGGGGAAACTGAGCGTCCAGAAGCGCTTCGGCCCGCCCGGTAGCGAGAGTGTCGAAGTGCTGGCCTGCCCGTAGCGCAATTCAGTACCGCATTCTCTTGTCCGGCGGGCGCGCACCAACCAGCTCGAGCAGCCCCTGGGGAGCATTCCTTTCGCTGGGATCGCGGGCGAGCGATCGTCGCATCCAATCGGCCGCTTCTTCCTTTCGGCCAAGCTCGAAGAGCGCGACCGCGCGGTTCTTCTCGAAGTTGGCCACGCCGAAGCGGGCGATGCAGCGGTCGGTGGCCTCCAGCGTTCGCGCCGGGCCGCCGATCTCCTGCATCGCCACGGCCCAGTTGCGGCACGGCTGCCACAAATCGGGATAGTGCTCCATCGCATCCGCCCACAAATCGCTCGTGGTACGGAATCGCCACGACGATGCAATTGCCAGCAGCCCCAGTCCGATGGCAACCGCCGGGACCAGCGCGCGACGCACGAGCGCGAGTCGACCGGCCATCGAGGCCAGCAGGCTTTCGAAAACCGCACCGACCGCAATGCCGATTCCGGGTAGGGCGGGATACACATACGAGTCGGCGATGAATCGCCGCATTGGAATGATGCCAGACGAAGGCAGATAGGCGAACAACGCCCCAGCGGCCGCGGCGAGCGACAAGGTTCGCAGGGCAGGACTTCGCAGACGGGTGAGGCCCAGGGCGGCGCCAGCGGCAAGTGCGGGCAGAAGGTCGAAGCGGAGCGAAAACGGCGGCGGCACAGTCGCCAGCAGATGGCGGACACACGGCGGTTCGAGCCCCGTCGCGATGGCGAAGTGCACGCCAGCGCCGTACCAGGCCATCCGCAGCGAAGAAGCGACCTCTTCGCCTTCGCGCAACCCGCCGAAGGCCAAATGGCTCACGTACGCGACCGGAACAAACGCGAGCGTGAGGGCAATTTCGGGCAGGTTCGTGAAGGCGGCCCTCGCGATTCGCCGAGACCAGGACAGGCCGCGATCGGTTCGTGCGGCGGCGATCAGGATGAGCATCGGGACGAGCGCCACTGCGACGGGCTTGGAAAAGATGGCGAGCAGAAACGTCGTCCCCCGGGCCACACGTCGGCCGCGTGACGCCGGGGTGTTCCTCGGCAGAGCCAGCGTGATGGTGACGAGGGCAAAGAAAAGCGCGAGCACGTCCTTGCGGCCCGTCAGCCACGAAACGGGTTCAGCCGCCGCCGGGTGCAACCCGAACACCGCACAGGCGAGGGCGGCCGCGGCGGTTCCAAGGCCGACGGCGCGTGCAATCCTGAACAGCAGCGCGATGCTGGCCAGATGAACGGCGACATTGACGGCATGTTGCAGCCAGGGATGGTCGAAGCCAGCCAACAGGTATTCGACCCGGTAGCTCGCTAGCGTGACGGGGATCGGATAGCCCGCCTCCGGCGTAGTCAGACGGTGCAAGAGAGGCACGCTCGACGGGTCGAGCACAAGCGGATTGTGCAGAACCAGGTCGAAGTCATCCCAGTTCACGAAACCGAAGCCGAGCGTTTGCGCGTAGCAGATGGCGACCCAGGCGAGCAGAAGAACAAGCGCGATCCAGTCGGAGCGTGGCCAACCAGAGTGGTCTAGCAGCCCGTGGTAAAAGTCTCCGCGTCGCCGTTTGGNNACTTTCACCACGGGCTGCTAGTTCTGCCGGCACTCAAGGACCAGGACGGTGATGTTGTCCGTCCCGCCTGCGGCGTTGGCGGCGGCAACCAGCTTGTTTACCGCGGCGTCCAGGTCCGCGCCGACTTTCACATGTTCGGGGAAGTTGACGTCGGACACCATGCCGGACAAGCCGTCCGAGCAAAGCAGGAAAATGTCCCCGTCCTGGATCTCTTCCGAGGTGATGTCGACCTGGACGGTGTCGCGCATGCCCAGCGCGCGCGTGATCACGTTCTTGTGCGGGAACTTGCGCTGCTCTTCGTCGCTCATGCCGGGCCGGGCTTCCTTGTAGTCCTCCAGCAGAGAGTGGTCGCGCGTGATCTGCCTGATCTGGCCGTCCCGGATTCGGTAGCAGCGTGAATCGCCCACGTGGGCGACGTAGAAGCGGTCGTCGGAGATTTGCCCGATGACCACCGTCGTTCCCATCCCGTTGAGCCGTACGTCCTTGGACGCAGACTCGTGAATCTTCTTGTTGGCCAGCCTGATCCCGACGTTGAGCCGATTTTCTAGGACCGACAGCGAGTGGTCCATCTTGTACGGCCAGGTCACCTCCTCGTCACGGGTGCGGGCGAAGAATTCGCGAATGACGTCGGCCGCCATTTTCGAGGCGACTTCGCCGCAGGCGTGTCCGCCCATTCCATCGGCAACCAGGAAGAGCTGCTCGTCCTCGATGAGGCAGAAGTAGTCCTCGTTGTGGTTACGCTTGAGTCCTTGATCGGTCTTGGCAGCGTAGCGAATGCGCATGGGAAGAAGTAACAGTTGACCGTCGGACCCGGCCCCTTGTCAACCTTGTTCAGCGGTCTCAGACATTCTGTTGGAGGTTGTTGACTGCGGCAAGTGCGCTCGCTAAGGTACTGAACAAATGTCTAAGTTCCGCCGGAGTAGCGCCAAGGTGGCCCATAAAACCGCCAAGCCGGCCGCCAAGCGGCCGCAAGCTTCTGGCCATTCGCCCAAGGCGGCTCGCTCTGCCCCGCGGGATGTGAAGGCGGCCACGGCGGCGGCGGCGCCTGAGCCTGCCGCAAAGGCGAAGCCAGGCCCAGGAACCGCAGCCATCCTCGCCATCGGCGACGAGGTCTTGCGAGGCGAGATTGCGAATTCCAACGCTGCGTTCCTTTCCGACCGCCTGTTCGACGCTGGCTACGACGTGCGTGCACATCGGGTGGTGTCGGATGAGCCGGGCGACATCCGGGCCGCGATCGAAGGCCTGGCCAGTGAAGCAGCCGTCATCATCGCCACGGGCGGGCTCGGGCCCACCGAGGACGACCGCACCGTCGATGTGGTGTGTGACGTGCTCGGGGTCAGCACGGTCGAGCATGGGCCGTCGCTCGCGGCCATGAAACAAAGGTTCTCGGCGCACGGTTTCGAGCTGACCCCGAACAACCTGCGGCAGGTGCGCATCCCCGAAGGGGCGCAGGCGCTCGCCAACCCGGCCGGTATTGCGCCCGGCTTTTCGGTGCGCATCGGGGATGCCGAGGCGTTCTTCCTGCCCGGGATTCCTCGTGAGATGGAAAGCATCTTCGGCGCCGAGTGCATGCCCAGGCTGCTGAAGCGCATGGAAGATCACGGCGTGACTCGGGCGGCGGTTCGCACCTTTCATGTCTACGGCATGGGCGAATCGCACATCGACCATCGCCTGGTTGGGCTGGTCGAAAACATTCCCGACACCACCGTCCACTTCCGAACCGCAGCGCCGGAAAACCACGTCAAGGTCGTGGTGCGCACCGGCGACTTCACGAAAAGCCAGGCCGTGCTTGAACAAGTGGACCACGACCTGCGCAAGCGCATCGGGCAGGGCATCTATGGCATCGACGACGAAACCTTCCCCATGGTGGTGGGCCGAACGCTTCGGGAGGCCAAGGCGACCTTGGCATTCGCCGAATCGTGCACCGGCGGCTATGCCGGCCAGCTGATCACCTCCGAGCCGGGCGCCAGCGACTTCTTCCTGGGCGGCGTGATGGCCTATTCCAACGACGTGAAAGTCAACCTGCTCGGCGTGCCGGTGGAACTGCTGACCGAACACGGCGCGGTCAGCGAGCCTTGCGCACGGGCGATGGCCGAGGGCCTGCGCAAGGTCACCAATGCGACCATCGCCATCGCCATCACCGGCATCGCCGGCAGCAAGATGGACGGCCGTCCAAGCGCCGCGGGGGGTGCCAAACCAAGCGACAAGCCGGTCGGCACGGTTTGCTTTGCCGTGGCCGGGCCGCGACCGACCAAGTCATCAGGCAAGCTGTTTTCCGGCGACCGCGAGCGCATCCGCAAGGCGGCGGCGTACTTCGCCCTCGACCTCGCGCGTCGCTATTTCATGTAGTTCACGACCAGAAACAGGAAGACCGACAAGACTTCCTGTCAGGAGAAGAAATGGCCAATCCCGATCGAAGCGAGCACAAGGAAACCAAGACTGAAACCGGCAAGGCGGATAACAAAGCCACGCGTGATCCGGCCCGCGACCGCGCCATCGAGCTGGCGGTCACGACCATCGAAAAGCAATTCGGCAAGGGCAGCATCATGCGTCTCGGCGAGGACGTCGCGCCGCCGGAGGTGCAGGTCGTGCCGACCGGTGCGCTTGGGCTGGACATCGCCCTCGGGATGGGGGGGCTGCCGCGCGGACGCATCGTTGAGATCTACGGTCCGGAGTCGTCGGGCAAGACCACGCTGGCGTTGCACGTGGTTGCGCAAGCGCAGCGCGCGGGGGGCATCTCGGCCTTCGTCGACGCCGAGCACGCGCTCGACGTGGGCTATGCGCGTAAGCTGGGCGTGAAGACCGACGATCTGCTGGTTTCGCAGCCGGATCACGGCGAGCAGGCTCTGGAAATCACGGAAATGCTGGTGCGTTCTGGTGCCGTCGACGTGGTGGTGGTCGACTCCGTCGCGGCTCTCACGCCTCGCGCCGAGCTGGAAGGCGAAATGGGCGACTCGCACGTCGGCCTGCAGGCACGCCTGATGAGCCAGGCCTTGCGCAAGCTGACCGGCACCATTTCCAAGTCGCACACCCTGGTCATCTTCATCAACCAAATCCGCATGAAGATCGGCGTGATGTTCGGCAACCCAGAGACCACGACCGGCGGAAACGCGCTGAAATTCTACGCCAGCGTGCGCCTGGACATCCGCCGCGTCGGTGCGCTCAAGGACGGCGAAAAAGTAGTCGGCAACCGCACCCGCGTAAAAGTGGTGAAGAACAAGATGGCGCCGCCCTTTCGCGAGGTCGAGTTCGACATCATGTACGGCGAGGGCATCAGCCACGAAGGCGACCTGGTCGACCTCGGCTCCGAATGTGAAGCGGTCGAGAAGTCCGGCGCCTGGTTCGCCTTCGAAGGCGAGCGCATCGGCCAGGGCCGCGAGAACGCCAAGCAGTTTCTGCGCGAACACCCCGAGATTGCCAAGAAGATCGAAGGGAAGATCCTGGTCCACCATGGCGTGAAGCGAGAGGTGGTCGTGCCCGGCATGTCAGTTTCCACCGGCGTCGCGGTACCCAAGCCCGGCCAGCCGGACAAGAAGCGGTAGCATCGCTGCAATGTCGGTGAGGAGGCGCGCCATGAGGAGCTCGCATCGCAATCTCCACCGTACAGTCGCCGCCGTGTCGGCGACGGCGTTGCTGACATTCGGGTGCGGCTTCAGGTCTGGCCTCGAGGAAGGCAATGGCACGCTCCCGGCTGACGGTGCCGGTGGAGCCGCTCCGGTTGGGGTGAACGGCGCGGTAGGTGGAACAGCCGGCAGCGGCGGCATGCCAGGATCCGGCGGAGTCACCGGAAACGACGCCGTCACCTATGGCACTCGCGGATCCGGCGGCATCGTCGGCCTCGGGGGCATGGTTGGCTCTGGCGGCGCCACGGTCGTCGGTGGCGGTCTCGGCACGGGTGCCAACACACCGGACGCCTCAACCCAGCTGGTTTGTGGTGAGGACGGCGGAATAGGCCTCCCCGCCGCTGCCCGACAGTGCACGCAGGACTCGGACTGCGACTTTGTGGCTGCGGTGTATTGCTGCGCAGCGGCCCGGGCGTTCGGGGTAGCCAAGTTGCGGGCCGACTCGTATCGAGCGTGTACCATGACGATTGGCCTCTGTGGCGGGATGGGATGCCCGAGGTCCAACGCCTACGAAACCGACACCGGGAGACTGACCACACAGGGCCCAAACGGTACGATGCCACTCAATCTGGTTTCCGTACGCTGTGTGAATCAGCTCTGCACGACCGACGCCGTGTAGCCGCGCGATGGTGGCACAGACGTCGCCCCAGACGTGCCGCAGGCGCAGGACGCCGACGGCGCTCCGGACTCGGATGGCGGGTGGGACTCGGGGCCGCCTTGTGGACCTGTGCACACCCGTGCTCGTGCGTGTGCCGGAGCGGGTTGCGCAACGCGACCGATTCGTGCTACGCCTGCTTTACCCCATAGAGCTGCGGTTCGAGCCACCGTATTGCGCAGACCGGCCATCGCGGCGCTGCCGGGGCCGGCCGACTCCTGCTATAGTCCCCACTTCACTTTCCAACAAAGGAGTTCGCGAAATGACCGGTTCACTACGCGTCGGGGTTTTGGGCGCGACAGGTATGGTGGGGCAGCGGTTCTTGGCCCTGCTCGAGAATCACCCGTGGTTCAAAGTCACCACCTTGGCCGCGAGCGCCAATTCGGCAGGCAAAACCTACCAGGCCGCGGTGGCGGGCCGCTGGGCCATGAAGACCCCGATTCCGGCGGGCGTTGCTGGCATGAAGGTGCTCGACGCTTCGTCCATCGACGAGGTCGCCAAGACCGTGGATTTCGTGTTTTGCGCCGTGGACATGCCCAAGGACGACACCAAGAAGCTCGAAGAGGACTACGCCCGGCGCGAGGTCCCCGTGGTGTCGAACAACTCCGCCCATCGCGGAACCGCCGACGTGCCCATGATGATCCCCGAAATCAACGCGGATCACGTCGCCGTCATTCCAGAACAGCGCAAGCGACTCGGCACCAAGGTGGGCTTCATCGCGGTCAAGCCGAACTGCTCGCTGCAAAGCTACGTCCCAGCCATCGATCCGTTGATGGCGTTCGGCCCGAAGGATGTTTTCGTGTGCACCTACCAGGCTATTTCTGGGGCGGGCAAGACCTTCGCCACCTGGCCAGAGATGGAAGACAATGTCATCCCCTTCATCAAGGGCGAAGAGCAGAAGTCCGAGGAAGAGCCGCTCAAGATTTGGGGCAAACGCGATGGCAGCAAGATCGTGCCTGCCTCGGGGCCACGGATTTCGGCACAGTGCATTCGCGTGCCGGCCAGCGATGGCCACATGGCCGCGGTCTTCGTGCGCTTCGAGAAGAAGCCCACGCCCGAGCAGATTATCGACTGCTGGAAGAAGGCGGCGGGGAAGCCGCAGCAGCTCAAGTTGCCGAGCGCCCCCTTGCCTTACCTGACCTACTTTGCGGAAGACAATCGCCCGCAGACCAAGCTCGACCGCGACGCGGGTGGCGGCATGGCTATTTCCATCGGCCGACTGCGCCCGGATCCGATCTACGACTACAAGTTCGTGTGCCTGTCGCACAACACCGTCCGCGGCGCCGCGGGCGGCGCGGTTCTGACTGCCGAGCTTTTGGCCGCCGAAGGCTACATCACGGCCAAGTAGGTGACGGATCCGAGGGCCGGAGGCCGTTGGCCGGACCCGGCCACGGATCCGGTACCGGCCGCCGGATCCGGCCACGGATCCGGGTTTGGCTCGGGCCATCGGAGACGAACTCGGGTTTCTCGATAATTTTACTTGCCGAAACTTGTCGCGGGCAGCTTCGGTGCGTACTACGATCCGTGCAATGCCAGCGAAGAAATCTGTCCCCGAAGGGCCGGTCGAGATTCCTGAGTTTCTGCCAGTTCTTCCCTTGCGCAACTCGGTCTTGTTTCCGAACTCGATTATCCCGATCGACGTCGGACGCAAGAAGTCCGTCAAGCTCGTTGAAGAGGCGATCTCGAAGGAAAAGCCCATCATCGGAATCGTCACCCAGCGTGACGCACGGGTTGAGGAGCCCAGTCCTGCCGACCTTTACACGGTCGGATGTGCCGCGAGGATTCTGAAGGTTATCAAGCTGGCCAAGGACAGCTTCTCGGTGATCCTACAAGGCGTTTCCCGCGTCCGCCTACTCGAGCTGGGAATGCAGGATCCGTATATGATGGCCAAGATCCAGGTTTTGCCGGACGTGCAGGGCAGTTCGGCCGAGCTGGATGCGCTGGTCATCAACGTCAAGGACGTCGCGAAGCGCGTGATCAAGCTGATGCCCGAGTTGCCCAAGGAAGCCTCGGCGCTGCTCGATAGCGTCAGTGAACCGGGACAGCTCGCCGACCTCATCACCTCGAACCTGGACGTGCAGGTCGAC
>PMLH01000400.1 GCA_003159055.1 Myxococcales bacterium | reverse complement strand
ACGCCGTCGCAGATCGGCGCGTTCTCCCCCACCCAGATCGCCGCTTTGACCACCACGCAAGTGGCGGCCCTGACCACCAGCGGAATTGCCGGCCTGGTCGATACCCAGATCGCGGCCCTTTCGCTGCCCCAACTGGCCGCCCTCTCGGCGAGGCAAATCACCGCGCTTTCCGCCACGGCGGCCAGCGGCCTGACGACGGACGAATTGGCGGCGTTGTCCCTTTCCCAACTGGCGGCGCTGACCACAGCCGCGATCGGCGGCCTGGACGACACCCAAGTGGCGGCGTTGTCGCTGGCGCAACTGGCGTCGCTCGCTCCAGGTCAAATTGCCGGACTCTCCACCACGGCGACCAGCGGGTTGACGACCACCCAACTCGGGGCGCTGACGCTGAACCAACTGGCCGCCATCACCTCGGCGCAATTCGGCAACCTGACCCAAACGCAGATTGGGTCACTGGCCCCCAGCCAGGTCGCGATGCTCAGCACCACGCAAATCAGCGGGATGGTCGACACCCAGGTGGCCGCGTTGTCCGCCACCCAGCTGGCCGCCCTGTCATCCAGCCAGCTCACGATGCTGTCTCTGGTGGGAGTAAGCGGGTTCACGACGACCGAGATCGCCGAGCTGACCACCACCCAGGTAGCCGCCCTTTCGACGAGGCAAATCGCGAGTTTTAGCTACGCCCAGATCCAAGCCTTGGGCAGCAATCAAATCGGGAATCTTACCACGACCCAGCTCCAGAGCCTGACCGCGGCCGAACTGACCGCACTGACGACGACCCAGCTCGCCGGGCTCACCCCCTTCCAGTTCGCCGGGCTCTCCAACTCCCAGGTTTCCCAATTGGCCAGTACCCAAATCGCCGGATTGAATTCGGCGCAGCTCGGCTCGTTGTCGACGACGCAAATCGCCGCGTTGAGTACCACCGGGATCAACAGTCTCAGCTCCGACGAGCTGGCCGCCTTGACGACGAGACAGCTGGCGGCCCTGACCGCGAAGCAGCTGGGAGTCTTGTCCACCAGCCAGCTCGGAACTTTGACGGCCACTCAAATCGGGGCGCTGACGACCACCGGATTGAGCGGCTTGGTCGACACCCAGATCGCCGCCCTCACCACCACCCAACTCGCGGGCCTTACCTCGGCCCAAATGGCCGCGCTGACCTCCGGGCAAGTCTCCGCGCTCACGGAGACGCAGCTTGCGATTCTGTCCAGCACGCAGCTCTCAGGTCTGACCACCACCGCCGTCGCCGGGCTCGAAGCCTCACAAATCCAATCCCTGACCACTACGCAGATCAAGGGCCTCCGCGCCGCCGCTGTGAGCGCGCTCGATGCAACCCAATTCGACGCCATCCTGTTCACTCAGATCCAGGCCCTCACCACCACACAGATCGCCGGTCTCTCGGCATCCGACCTGGGCGACATTGCCACCGCAGACCTGGCACTTCTCAGCGCGACCCAGCTTTCTGCCCTCTCGTCCAAGGCCATCGCCGGGCTGACCAGCGAGCAGATCGACGTTCTGACCACCACCCAGATCGCCGGGTTCAGCAGCGCTGCCATCGCGGCGCTCGACCAAGGTCAGCTGGACCGCTTATCGGGAGAGCAGATCGCGGCCCTAACCACTCGCGCCGTCACCGGCCTCAGCTCTACCGACATTTCCAACCTAAGCGAAACCCAGCTCGCTGCTCTTTCCTCGACCCAAATCGCAGCACTCACTACCGCGCAGATCAAGGGCATCGATGGTTACCAGATGGGCGCCCTCGATCCGGACCAAATCGCTGGATTCAGGTCCACGCAGATAGCGGCTCTCACCACGGACGCGATCAACGCCCTTAGCTCCGACCAGCTTGCCGCATTCAGCACGGCGCAAATCAAGGGCTTCGCAACCAGCGGAATCGACGAGCTCAGCACGACCCAATTGGCATCCTTGTCCACCTCCCAGATGGAGGCGTTCACAACCACGCAGGTCGCCAAGTTCTCTGCCGACCAGATCGCTGCGCTCTCGACCACCCAGCTCGACACCTTGTCGGAAGACCAGATGGCGGCGTTATCCTCAACAGCCGTCAGCGGCCTTTCCATCGCGCAGCTCGAGAGTCTGAGCACCACCCAAGTCAGGGGAATCAAGGCCACCGCAGTTAGTGCGCTGTCGGCTGACCAGTTCTCCGCCCTCGACGCTGGCCAACTCGAGGTCCTGACCACCACGCAGATTCGCGGTCTCTCCGGAACCGACATTGGAGAGATCAATCTGACCAGTCTGANNCAAAGGGCTCACCGAAAATCAAGTCGCCGCCCTCACGACCACGCAGCTTAAGGGCCTCACAAGCTCGGCGGCGGGAGCTCTCGTGGACACTCAGATCGCAGCGCTGTCGACCACGCAGGTCTCTGCGCTCAGCACTCGAACGCTCCAGGGGTTGACGACCACCGGCATCTCCAAGCTCACCGAGGACCAGCTGGCCAGCCTGACCTCTACCCAGCTTGCGGCGCTGACTTCAACCCAAATCAAGGGAATCGACGACGAGCAACTGGCGGCACTCTCGACCACGCAGCTTCACGTGCTCACTGCGACCCAGTTGGCCGGCATCACGAGCACCGCGGCGGCCGGCCTCACCCAAGAGCAAATCGCCGCGCTCACGACCGTCCAAATCAAGGGACTCGCCGGAACCACGGTCAGCGCGCTGACNNTTGACCACCTCGGACGCAGCCGAGCTTTCCTTGACCCAGCTGACGGAGCTGACCGCGAACCAGATCGGCGGTTTGGCGAACGCCACGCTCAACGCCCTAACGGCTTCCCAGCTCGCCGTGCTGGACCCGTCGCAGCTTCGCGGACTGACGACGACTCAGGTCTCATCGCTGACCACCACCTCGGTCGCGGCGTTGACCACGACCCAACTTGCGAGCTTGAGCGCAAGCCAAATCAAAAGCCTCAGCAGGTCTGCACTCGGGGCCCTCGACGTCGACCAGTTGGCGACGCTCACCGCAACCCAGATGAACGCGCTGACCACAGCGCAAGTTGGCGCGTTCGACGACGAGCAGAGCGCAAGTCTCGCACTCACGCAGCTGGCAGCGCTGACAGCCTCCCAGCTTGCTGGCCTCTCTGCGACGGCCGCCAATGGCCTCACGACCACGCAGGTGGCAGCCCTAACCATCACGCAGCTCAAGGGCCTGACCAGCACTGCGGTCAGGGCGTTGTCTGCCGAACAGGTCGCAGCGCTGTCCGCCACGCAACTGGCGTCCCTGACGACGACCCAAATCTCCGGTCTCTATAGCACCGACGTGAACGACCTCACGCTCACCGAGATTGCGACGCTTTCGTCGACGCAGCTGTCGGCGCTGTCAACCACGGCCCTTGCCGGGCTGACGGAAGACCAGCTAGGCACGCTCTCCACGAACCAGGTTCACGGCCTGACCTCCACCCAAGTTTCTAACCTAGCCACCACGCAACTGAGCGCGCTCGACGAGCTCCAGCTTGCCACGTTGTCGACCTCGGCCATGGCCGGGATCACCGCGACCCAACTTGCGGCACTCACCTCCACGCAGATTGCAGCGCTCACCTCGAGCCAGATTACCGCCATGACGGCTACGGCCATTCGGGGCCTCAACGCCACGGACATCGCGGTGATGACCACGACTCAGATACAGGGCCTCACCTCCACGCAGCTCGGGTCGTTGACCACCACGGCCGTGGACGCTCTCGCCACGACCCAGATGGCCAGCCTCACCACGTCCCAGCTCAAGGGGCTGAGCAGCGCGGCCGTGAGCACGCTCGACACAGAACAGTTTGCGGCCATGTCGACCACCCAGTGGTCGGCGCTCACCTCGACCCAAATCGCGGGTCTTTCCAGCACGGACGTGCAAGAGATCCCCACGACCGCGATGGCCGCGCTGACTTCGACCCAACTTGCGGCGCTCGGTGCGTCGGCGGCTCTTGGACTTGGAACCGAGCAACTTGCCATCTTGTCGGCCAATCAGGTTTCCGGACTTTCCTCAGCGGCCATGGCCGCCCTCGCACCAACCCAGATCGCCGTGCTTTCCGCCACGCAGATCGGAGGCCTGGCCACCAAGGGCGTGGCCGGCCTGACCTCGACCGAGCTGGGCGAGCTGACGACGACCCAACTGGCGGGATTTACCTCGGGGCAGATCGCAGCGCTCACCACCGCCGCCCTGCAGGGACTCTCGGCAACCCAGCTGACCTCGCTGTCCACCGGGCAAGTGCATGGAATGACCGCCGCACAATTAGCCGCCCTCACCAGCACGACTGTCGATGGTCTCACCACATCCCAGCTCGCCAGTCTCTCCACGACCCAGCTGCGGGCGATCAGCAGCGATGCGCTTTCCAGCCTTACCTCGACCCAGATCGCCGCGCTGAGCACCGTCCAATTTGCAGCGCTCGCCACCACCCAGCTTGCCGGGCTCGACGCTGGCGATCTCGCAAAGCTCACGACCGATGACCTGCTTGCCCTGACCTCGACGCAACTGTCTGCATTGACCACGACGGCCATCGGCTCGCTGGACAGCAATCAGATTGCCGCGCTCACGACAGCCCAGCTCCGGGGGCTGACGGCTGCGCAAGCAGGCTCTCTCGCGACCACCCAGCTGCTGAGTCTCAGCACCACGCAAATCTCGGGCCTGACCAGCACCACGCTTGCGGGAATCACGTCCACCGAGGTCTCGTCGCTCACCGCCGAGCAATTCGCCGCGCTCAGCACGACGCAACTTCAGGCCCTTACGTCGCTCGCCGTCGCCGGACTGACCACCACCCAAATCGCCTCACTGGACACCTCCCACCTGGCGGCCATGACCGCGACACAGATCGCCGCACTTTCCACCATCCAGATTGCAGATCTCCAGCCTTCCCAACTTGCGGCGCTTAGCACAACGGGCGTGGCCGGGTTGGCAGACACACAACTTGGCTCGCTGTCGCTCTCTCAATTGCCCGCTCTCACAACCCTTCAAATAGCGGCCCTAGCTACCGGTGCCATCGACGGCCTCACGAGCAGCGAGATTGCCGCCCTCACGGCCTCACAACTCGGA
>PMLH01000117.1 GCA_003159055.1 Myxococcales bacterium | reverse complement strand
AAACATGGCTGATATTCTGACCGGCGGCACTAGTCCGACACGCCCAGCTCGGACAGCTTGTGCCGAAGCCCCTGGCTGCGCTTCAGCTCCGCAGCGAGCATCTCGTTGGTTTGGATGAGTCGACCTTCCAGCTCGTGTATCTCCGAGATGGTCTTCTGGCTGTGAACGCGCGCTGCGACCTGGCGCAAAAACATGAGCATCCAAACGATCAGCGCGAGCATGATGATGGCGATGCCGGCGATGATGGGCAGGGCAAGCCTGACCGACACGGTGACCCTTTCGGTTTCTTCGCGGAGGCGGTCGTTCGTCCTCTGGAGCTGATTTTCCCGCTCGTGGGCCTCGCCAAGCTTGGTTTCCAAGGCTGCCCGTTCCTTTTGCATCGACTTGAGGTTGGCAAGCAGCTCGGCGTTCTCCCCGGTGCGATGGGCGTTCTCATCTTCCAGTTTCACGCGCCTTTCGCTTTCCTTGGCCAGCTCTTCTTCCAGGAACTTGGTCTTCTCTGCCGGGGCGAGCACGCGCGCCACCACGCCGCCGCCCATCGGAGCAGGCACGTCCGACTTTTCCGCACGGGCGCTGGGGCAGGGCACGCAAAGCACGGCTGCCAAGGCGAACGCCAGCGGCAGACAGCAACGCACTGGCAGGGGTGTACCGCGGCGGAAAGAACTACTGCTCTTCATGGTGAAACCTCTCTGTTGCTCAAACTAGTCACCGAAGACGATGCTGCGCACCCCAGCTGCCAGCGCAATTTCCTTTTCGTGCACCTTTCCCGTCCCCGGCACGAGCACGCCGATGCGGTGAGTGCCCGGCTCGACGCGCAGCTTGGAATCGGGACAGAAGACCCCGGTTTCACGGCCGTCGACAACGATGGGCAGTTTGCCCGCTGTCTTGCACTCGGCGCGGAAGCGGGCCTCGCCGGTCAACGGCGGATCGACCGCTTGCAGTGTCTGTTCGACGACTTTTCCGTCGCTGGTTTCGACGGTGGACGTGCTCGAAACGTGGCCGGCCCGCACGAGCGTGAGGTGAACCCTTCCCGACACGAGCTTCACCGCGCACGGGGTGGTTCCGCGATCTTCGCCGTCGATCCAGACAGTGGCGCCCGCGGGCTTGCTGGTCACCGACATGGTGACGGTCGCTGCCGAGCCTGGCCTGGCAGACGCGACGGGCGTGGCCGGAGCCGAAGCCGGGACCGACGTCGCCACGCGAACCGGAGGCGGAGTGGGAGCGGTCGCCCGAGCCGGAGGCGAAATCTTGTCCTCGACCTTGGCGACCGGGGAAGTGGGCGCGGCTTTCGTCCCGGAGGCTTCGACTGCCGCAGGCGCTTCCACCTTGCTGATCGCACCGTGCTGCTTTGGGAAGACCCCGAGCGCGGAAAGGGCAACGGCCGCGATGCCGCCCACCAACAACAAGACCGCAATTCCGACTGTGATCCGCTTGGTGCGGGTGGCGTTGGCCAATGCCTCGGCGTCGACTTCGCTCAAGGCAGTATCGGCACTCGACCTCGCCGCACTCCTCGCCACCGCGTGTCGGTCATGATCCTCCTGCGGAGCCTCCATGGCTTGGGCGAGGCGGGGCGCTGCCCACTCCCCCTGGGCGGCGACCTCGTCCTCGAAAGCCGTGGCGACCAAGGGCCGGGCCTCGTCCGCGGGCTCTGCCTCTGTTGGCGTCGTGCGGGCCGGATCCAGCGACGCATCCTCGGACACGGACAACGCCGCCTCGCCCGCGCCAGACACGGCTTCGGAGGCGTCATCGACCAGTTCGTCCTCAAGCAGAGAATTGGGCGCCGGCGGTGGCGGCGGTGGGCCGGGCGGCAGCCGGTCCTCCGCTTCGACCTGTGCCGCCCCGACCAGCATTGGCTCGTCGGCCGGCGGCGGTGGTGGCATGAATGCGAACGCCTCTTCGATGGCCGGATCGTTGACCGGCGGCGGCGGTTCGGACAAGACCGCATCTTGCGCAAACGCTGGCGGCGTCACCAGCCGAGCGACGGTCACGCCCGCCTGATCGCCGAGCGCCGCCAAGGCTTGAGCGCCCCATTCCGCCAACTCTGGAATCGGCTCGGACGAGGCAGCCGGGTCGGCTTCCAATTGAATGGCGAGCGGCTGCAGCGGCTGCAGTGATGTACGTGGTGGCGGTGGCGGCGTCGGGTAGGCGAGCAGGGTCGCGTTGCCCGCTGGCTGGCGCAATTGGGGAAGCAGCGGCCGGCTGCTATCGTCGAGTAGCAGCGGCTCGTCCGAATCTGGGCTTGGGGTATCGGTCTCCGCAGACTGGAACAAGGCGGCCGCATAGCTACCGCTTTCCCTCACGACGGTGGGCACGTCGTCAAAGTCCGACGGCCGCTCGCGCTGCACAGAAGCCGCAGGCTCGGTGCTGGTGGCCAAGCTCGCGCCAGGTGGCGGCGAAACAATCGAGAAGACTTCCGCAGGCACTGCGCTGGGGGGGCTCGGCTCCTGCCGCGGCTCCTGCACGATCGGCGGCGCGGTATTCTGCGCACCAGCGTCGGCGACGAACGCGGAGAAGTTCCGCACGAGGGCTGCCATTTCGCTGACCATCGAGACATCGGGAATGTCGGCCCAGTGTTCGGCAAGGGTCTTCGCCGCCTCGCTGGCCGTCGGCCGCAGCGCCGGATCATCCGAAAGCAGGCCCGCGACGAAGTCGGCCATGGAAGGCCAGAGCGAATCCAGCACCTTTCGCGCCATCTCGCTCGCAGCATCCCAAACGGGCAATTCGCCCGTCGCCAACTCGAAAAGAATCGCGCCAAGCGCGCGCATGTCGCCCTTGACGGAGGGCTCCGCATGGGTCGCGTCTGCCCCCACATAGGCAAGCGAGCGCTTGGGCGGCGGAGCCGTGACCTGTCCGGCCGCTTGCGCAAGCCCGGCGTCGAGGACTTTGATGCCCCCTCTTGCCGTAGCCACGATGTTGCGCGGGCAAAGCCCGGCGTGCGCCAGCGGCGGCGTCAGCCCATGTATCACCGTCAGGCCGCCGGCTACCTCGGCACCGATGTACGCGACGATCTTCTGCCACTTTGCCCCGGTTTCGTCGTTGCCAGTGGACAGCACGCCCGAGAATTGCGCACATTCACGGAAACGGTCGAGATCCAGCCCGTGCACGAATTCGGTCACGGCCACCGCAACACCGTCGACCACGTCAGCGTCCAGCACACGCCCCACGCGCGGGTCGTTGATGCTGGCCAGGCGCCTGGCCGTCTTGATGAAGGGGTCGTTCAGGTTGACTTGGCTGCCACGCGGCCGGCGCAGGCACTTCACCGCGAAGATGCGGTCGAACCCGGCCAGCCCACGCACGCGTGCCCGGAAGGTTTCGACACCGTCTTCCCCACCCAGGCGCTCCTCAAGCTCGTAGCGACCGAGCTTCCTCGGCCTCGACGGGTCGGAAACGACGGACAACCTGGGTGCCTGTGCCATCGGTGCTAGTATCGTCAGTTGGATGAGACTTCTGGACTGGCTGTCATCGCCAAGCTCCGTCCTCGGCCGGGGCGTAGAAGACTCAAGACGGATGGTTGCCTGGATAGGGCATACCCTGAAGGGCAATCGTATCGCGCCCTCGGGGTCTTGTGAACCGCAAGAAAATGGCCGACCGCCCCGGTGGTTGGTGATATCCTGAACGCAGCGTCGACGCCGGGTCCATCCGACGCTGTGCCTGCCGCGCACCGTCGTTGACGGCCAGCGGCTAAGTCGTTAGAATTACGACCTTTGGAATCATCGAGACCTAGTCACTTCACAGCCGAGGACACCAGCCCCACCGGGGTCGAACGCACCATGTGGACCCTGAAGTTCATCTCGGGAAAGTACCAAGGGGGCGAGTTTCCCCTGAGGCCCAACCGCGAAATTATCATCGGCCGGTCATCCGATCTGGACATGGTGTTGGTCGAGGACATGGTTTCGCGTAAGCACGCGAAGATCACCACCGACGAGCACTCGGTCTCCATACAGGATTTGGGCTCGACCAACGGCACATTCGTCAACGGAGAAAAGATCCGTGCGGTCCGCCTGAAAGAGGGTGACCGCATCTTGGTCGGAACGTCGATCATCAAGCTGGTCACGGCGAACAACGAGGCGCCGGTGCCGTCGTCTTCGATGTCGGAAAACGAGGCGCGTTCGCGGCTTCAGACGACCGCGAACAGGCGGCCCGAGCCCAAGATGATGCAGGGGAATATCGAAGAGATCCCCTTGCCCGACCTCTTGCAGCTGCTTTCGACCAGCCGCAAGTCCGGCGTGCTTGTTTTGCGTTCCGAGTGGGGCACCGGCCGGCTGTACCTGCGTAAGGGCCAGATCTACTACGCCAACGTCGACGAGAGCTTCGACGTGAGTCCGCGCAAAGCCGTGTTCCGCATGCTGACCTGGGACAAGGGCCTGTTCGAGTTGGAACCGCCTGACGACCGCACGGTGATGGAGGAGCTGCAGGACAGCACCGAGGGGCTGCTGATGGAAGGCATGCGACAGCTCGACGAGTTCCGCGAGCTGTCCTCGAAGTTGCCGCCCTTCGAGGCGATCGTGTCGATTCCGCGTCCGCTGGCTCCCAAGCTGCGCGACCTCAAGCCGCAAGAGCTGGACCTGATCCAGACCGCGCTCGACGAGGCGACGGTGCAGCAGATCATCGACCGGAGCCCGCAGACCGACCTCGACACCNNTTTTTCTACCAGATAGCAATGTCGAGGTTCGTGCTCCAACGCCTTGGGAGATTCATTGAAATGCAGTACCCCAACCCGTCCGCTCGCATCACCTGTGTTGCGCTACCGATCGTTCTCCCGTTGTGCTTGGCACTCGCGTGCGTGTCAGGCTCTTCAAACTCAGGCGGTGGAGACGGAGGAACGCACGCAACTGGGGGAATCAGTGGAAAAGCTGGATCGGGCGGAAGTGCCTCAGGCGGAAGCGGAGGCGCAGGCACAGGCGGCTCGAGTGGCGGCGCGGGCGCGGGCGGAGGC
>PMLH01000215.1 GCA_003159055.1 Myxococcales bacterium | reverse complement strand
AGAAACTCCATCAACATGTACGGCACGTTGTCGTCGGGCAACATGCCGACGTCGATGATGTCGATGATGTTTGGGTGGCGAATGGCGTTGGCTGCGCGTGCTTCGTTGAAGAAGCGGGCGACCAGCGCTTCGTCGCGCGCCAGCTCGGGCTTGAGGACCTTGACCGCGGCTTTGCGGCCCATGATCGGATGGAGCGCAAGATAGACGGTGCCCATCCCGCCCTCTCCGAGCAGGGACACGACCTCGTAGTTGTTTACGTGCTTACCGATCACGACGCGGCCTGGCGTGTGCCAGAAGTACCAGACAGAGTATCAGACATTTATTGGAACTGCACGTCAGAGGTAGAAGGAATCGCCAATCCCCGGCCCGCCTTCGCCAACGTGTTTCCTCGCCTGTGACGCCAAGCACGGCCAGAAGCCGACAAGGTTGGAGGTTTTTCACAATGTCCCCGCTGGGACTTCACAAAACGGACCCGTTGTCCGAGAATATAAGATCTATGATGTTGCTAGATGGCGTTGCTATTAGACTGCGTGCCCGGCTGGCGAGGCCGCTCCTCCTAGGCGTAATGTCTTTGGCTGTCGGCTGCGTAAGCCTCGACAAGCCTCCGCTGGTTGAGCAATGCGCAGCGAAGGGAAGCTGCTCGAACGAACCCGTCGTACCCGGCCCCGACGCCAAGGACGATGCCGAGCAGTCCAACCCGGATCGTCGAATTGTGGACGAGCCAGTTGGCGGCCAAGGGGATCTCGGCCCCGACAATTCCGTGCTTCCTGATGCAAGCCCGGACATGGCCGACACGTCGGGGGGCAAGCAGGACGTTGGCGGCCCTGAAGAAGTCGCCGCGCCCGGCGATGTCGGCGCCGAAAGCATCGCTGTTGCTGAGGTCGGGCCGGACCTTGGTCCAGATCTTGGCCCCGATGCGGGCGACAAGGACGACCTGGTGAAGGAAGACGTCACCGGCTACGACGTTATCAGCTACGACATCGGGGGTCCCGAGGCGCCTCGGGATCTCCCGACGGACTCGCTGTCCAACTGCTCGCTCTTCTATGGCAGCAGTCCGACCGGCGGATCCCAGGGACATCCTTTTCCGAACGGTTCGAAGGCTGCCTTCTGTGTCGCCACCTGTGATGACATTGACAAAGGGGGATGGAATTGCTCCAACATTGACGGGCGGACCGTCACCGTGAACGGGACCGCCGTGAAGTGCGGCGACCCGATCACCAAGAAGAATGGCTACTTCGTGTTCGAGGTAGCTGCCGGGACGAACTCATCGTTTGCAATCTATTGGTGGGTCGGCGCGGGCACCTGGGCGAGCACCTGCACCGCGCCCTAGCGCGGGGCTGGCGGCGATCCGATGACGGCCGCGGAGCTGGGTGGTCCGCGGCAAAGTCGTGGTAGAAGCGGATCTGCCTTCGCTTCGGGGTTGCCTCATGCCGCTGGTACGACTCTCGCTCGTTTTTTTTGCCGCGCATCTGGCGACCGCGCTCTATTTCCTGTTTGATCGTGCGCCGGGCACGGCTGCGGCGTGGGCGGGTTTTCCGCTCGACGACGCGTGGATTCACATGGTCTACGCGCGTAGCCTGGCAGCGCTTCACGGATTTGCCTACAATCCCGGGCAGCTGGAAACCGGATCGACGAGCCCGCTGTGGGCCATCTTTCTGGTTCCCGCGAGTTGGGTGGCACGGCTTTTCCACATCAGCGTCGTTCTGCCCGCGAAGATCACGAGCCTGGTGACCGCGGTGGCAGCGAGTGTCGGTGCCGCTCGGCTGGTTCGCGGGCTCGGATTCGGGCTGGCGGCCGAGCTGGGTGCCGGGCTCGCCATCGCCTTCGATCCGTCACTCGCCTTTGCTCAGGTCTCGGGGATGGAGGTAATGCTCGCCGGTGCGCTGGCTCTGTGGGCTTGGGCAGCGCTTGTCCACGAGCGCTACCTTGCGGCTGGGCTCGCCGCCGGCCTAGCGCCGCTTGCGAGGCCGGAGATGGCGCTGGTCACGCTGATGGTGCTGGCCGTGGCCCAGTGGCGGCTGCAACAGCGCCACGCGCCGGTGAAGGCCCGGTTGTGGGTCGTGCTTCCCACGATCGTGTTGGTCGGCGGGTGGATGGCGTATTGCCTGGCGGTGTCCGGCTATCCCTTGCCGAGCACCTTCTATGCGAAGTTCTCCAGCCGCGAAGAGTATCTCATTCACAACCTGACTCTCATCTTCGCGCAAATCCTGCCGGCATCGCCATGGTTCGCCTACGGATCAGGCGCCCTTTTGTGGGGGCTTGGTGCCGTCGCTGTCTGGCGCCGAGGCCTGGTCGGTCGGTTGTTCGCCGCGTTTCCGTTGGTCTATTGGGTCGGCGTTTCCGCGTCGCAACTCCTGCAAGCCTCGGAGCCGTTCTTTTTCTTGCGCTATGTCTTGCCGGCCCAGGTCTTCGTCGTGGTCACGATTGCCATCGGGGCGGTGTCGGCGGCCCGATGGGTCTGGCAGCGGCGTCGATTGGCCTTGGGCCCCGCGTACGCGGCTGGCATGGCCCTGTTGCTGGTAGGCTCGCTTTCGAAGCTTCCGCAGACCTTGCGCGAGCACGCGGATCTGTTCGCGTGGAACTGTCAAAACATCGACGAGCTGGACGTGGCCATGGCGGTTTGGCTTCGAGACAACGTGCCGGTTGGCGAGACCATTGCCGTCATCGACGCCGGCGCTTCCCGCTATTGGGGCGAGCACAAGATCCTCGACATCATCGGCCTCAACCATCACGGCCTTCTCCACCGGGATCCTGCGGCCATGGCAGAGCTGTCCCGCGTCCGCTTCGTTTCCGTCTTCCCATCGATGAGCCAGCAAATCTCTAACGACCCCGCCTGGGCCCCGGTTCACCGGACGAGCAGCGACAACCTCACCATCTGTCGCTGTCCTCAGTCCGAGGTGGTCGCGTATCGCCGAATTTCAGGGGCGCCCTAGTGCCGCCGGTCAGAATTGCGGTCATGTTTTGGGTGGCGAGGCGCCCGGCCGGCAAGGCGCGA
>PMLH01000280.1 GCA_003159055.1 Myxococcales bacterium | reverse complement strand
CGAAGTTTGCGGCGGGCTCCCTGGGACCGGGGTCGCAACCGCCGGGCGCGAAGACCGATGTGACCATCAAGAAACAGTTCGGCGGGTACGCATGGCACGGAGAATTCAAGCTCGCGAAGACCGCGACCACGGAGGCGACCACCGGGGTGTTCCAGATCGGCTATGCCGCCAGCACCAAGCAAGCGACCTTCCTCAGCTATGACAGTGTTGGCTCGGCGATGATGGGCGCCGGTGCGCTGGCCGGCGATTCGGTCACCTTTGCCGAGGAAGGTTTTCTGAAAGGCGTCGAGGTCAAGGTGCGGGAGACCTTGGCCACCCGGGGGCCAAGGAAGATCTATCACAAGGTCGAGATCGAACNNATCGAACAGGGCAAGGGCTACCAGACGATAGCCGAGGACACCTGCTCGAAGTAGGTGAACGATCGCCGGCAGGCTCGGCTGGGCCCTGCTACGAACCGATGGGGGTGTCGAGCGGTGAGCCGGCCTCGATGTACATCGGCGCGGACTCGCGCCGGCGGGGTTTCGCCGCGCTGGAGCACGTCCGCAGGATGGCCGCTCCCACGCGGCCCCACAGTGCGCTCTCGATCGATTCGACGATCGCCTGCCTGGACCCCGAGAACTTTGCCGAGGTGAAGTACTGACCAGTGACGCCGCTGCGGAGGCGGATGAGCACGGTTTGCCGAGCGCCTTCGCCGCTGGCCTCGCCATCGATGAACACGGCCAGGTTCGAGGAATAGGACATCTCTCGGTATTGCGCGGGGCTGTCGGCGGGCCGCAGTGCTGCCGTGACGNNTGAAGGTGAAGACCGCGATCTTGCCCGCGGCACTCGATCCCGGTTTCTCGGGAACGTCCTTCAGCCACGACTGATCCGGCGGCGCCGAGTGAACCTGCGGAAGCGGACAAGGCACGCCCCACGCAGCCTCGGCGGAGCCTGCCGTCGCGCCCAACGACGCCACGGCCAGCGCGACGACAACCCATCCCTTCAATCTCATCGAGTGACGACCTGGCGGGCGACCCGAGGTTACCCTGGTCGGAGTTCCGGTTCGCAACATCGGGGAAGCCTTAACCGAGAACCTCAGAAGAGCCACGAAGAATCCGCGTCAGAAGAAAGACATTCCGGAGACGAAAACAGCCCGAAGGGCGCCCTAACAACTTTCACCACTGCAGGCCAGCGAGAGGAACAAGGCGGACTTCGTCTTGCGGGCTTCCGCCGTGGGGAATGGCCCTTACTTCTTCGCCTTGCTTGCCTTCTGCAGCGCTTGCACTGCTTCGGTGATGCGGGCGAAGATTTGCGCGAGCTTGTCGCGGTAGCTGCCGAGGTCTTTGCCGAAGTAGCGGTCGGGGTGCAATTCCTTCGAGGCGGCAGCGAATGCACGCTTGATGGTGGCCGCGTCCGCGCCGGGGCCGACGCCGAGGAGCTCTTGCGGCTCCAGTTTGCGCAGTCGGCGGTGCAGACGCAGGATGCGCCTTTTCATCTCTTCGGGCAGATCGCGACCTTCGGCCAGTGCTCTCGCGTCGACCGGCGATCCGTCATCCAACCGCTCCAGAATCGACGGGAGATCCGCTTTCTCTTCATCGCTCTTGCCGCTTGCCTTCCCCTGCGCCTCGCGCAGCATCGCGTCGGTCACCTGGGTTGGTGCGGGCGTTCTCGCTCCGCTGTCGGGCGGTGGCGCACGGCGCGCGGCCCTGCGCGGAGGCTCGGGCGCAATCGCGGTTTCGCCTGGGCCCAAGATCAGCTTCTGCTGCTTGAGCTTGCGCAGAATTGCCAGGGTCTCTTCTCGGCCGAGACTCGACATCCTGCAGATCTCGTCGTAGCTCGCGCGACCGTCGATGCGCGACAGAATGAAGCCTTCGGTCGGGTTGAGTTGCACGCGCGACAGATCCGCACGTGCGTTGAGCTGCGGGCGATCGGTCTTGGCACCGAGTCCGGCTATCTGGTCGCGCGTAGGCACGGGCGCAGTCTAAAGGGAATTGCCTACGGCAGAAGCCACTCCAGCAGTGCCTTCTGCGCGTGCAGGCGATTTTCAGCCTCTTGCCAGACCACGCTAGCCGGGCTTTCAATCACTTCGTCGGTGATCTCTTCACCCCGGTGGGCGGGCAGGCAGTGCATGACGATGGCTTTCGCATCCGCATGGGCGACCAGCTTTGCGTCCAAGCAGTAGCCGACGAAGGCCCTGCGCCTTGCCTCGACCTCGTCTTCTTTGCCCATCGACGCGAAGACGTCGGTGGACAGGACGTGGCGGCCCACCACGGCTTCGCGTGGATCCTGGGTCAGCTGAATGCGACCTTTGCCCGTGCCGCGCGCTCGCGCGACGACGTCGGGATTCGGCTGGTAACCGCTCGGACAAGCCAAGGCCAGGTCCAGCCCGAGCAGGCCGGCGGCTTCCAGCCAAGTGTTCGCCATGTTGTTGCCGTCGCCCACCCAGGCGTATCGTACGCTGCGCAGAACGGAGAGCACATCGGGCGCCGGCACCGAGGGATTGGTCTCGCAATTCGCCACATGGGCGTACACCGTCTGCAGATCCGCGAGCACCTGGCAGGGATGGAGCAGATCGGTCAGGCCGTTGATGACCGGCACCGAAGCGTACCTGGCCAGCTCTTCCACGCGATCATGGCCGAAGGTGCGGACCATGATGCCGTGGCAGTAGCGCGCCATCACCCGAGCGGTGTCTTTGATGGGCTCGCCGCGTCCGAGCTGCGAATCGTTGCGCCCAATCACGATGGCATGCCCGCCGAGCTCGGCGATCGCCACTTCGAAGCTCACCCGCGTGCGCGTGGACGCCTTCTCGAAAATCAACGCCAGCATGCGGCCGGGGCGTGAAGCGTGCGGCTCGCGCACCTTTCGCAAGAAGCGCAGTTCCTCGGCGCGCCGGATGAGCGACGCAAATTCTGCATCGCTGACGTCGAATAAACTCAGAAAATCGCGTTTCTTCTCCATCGGTCTGACTCTCGCTAACTCTCGACTAGAACGTCGTCCAGGATTGCCAAAGCCTCATCGATTTCGGCCTTGCCCACAACCAAGGGCGGGGCAAATCGCACCACTTGGCCGCCAGCGACCGAAAGTAGAAGCCCACGATCGCGTGCTTTCTGCACCACAGGTCCCGCCTCGCCGTCGAGGACCAAACCCTGCAGCAGGCCTCGGCCGCGCGCCCCGCGGGTTTTCGGCCTGCGCCGTTCCGCCATGCGCGACAGCGCCGATCCGAGATAGGCGCCCATCTCGTGGCAGTGTCCAAGCAGATCGCGCTCGTCGATGGCCTGCTGAACGTACAGAGCGGCAGCGCACGCGAGGGGGTTGCCGCCGAAGGTGGCGGCGTGGGTGCCGGGCTCGAAGGCACGCTCGACCTCGTCGCTGGCCAGCATGGCGCCCATGGGGATGCCGCCGGCCAAACCCTTCGCCAAGGTGACGATATCGGGAACCATCGCCTCGCGCTCGAAGGCGTAGAAGCTGCCGGTGCGGCCGACGCCGGTTTGCACTTCGTCGAGGATCAGCAGGGCGCCGCGTTCAGCACAGATGCGTCGCAGCTCTTGCAAATAGCCGGGTGGCGGCAGATTGATGCCGCCTTCGGCCTGAATGGGTTCCGCAATGACGGCGCAGGTGCGGTTGCCGATCGCGGCCCGCGCGGCCTCGGCGTCGCCAAATGGAATGAAGCGCACGTCGGCCAGCAGCGGACCGAAACCTTGGCGGTACTTCGCCTGGCCGGTCACGGACAATGCGCCCATGGTGCGGCCATGGAAGCTCTTTTCGAACGAGATGATTTCCACGCGGTTCTGCTGGCCACGCACCACCGTCTGGTACCGTCGCGCCAACTTCAGCGCCGCCTCGTTGGCTTCGGTGCCCGAGTTGCAGAAGAAGAACTTGCCGGGGAATGCCCGCTGTGACAGCGCCTCGGCCAGGCGAATCTGCATCTCGATGTAGTAAAGATTCGAGGTGTGGTGCAGACGCGCCGCCTGCTCGCCGATGGTGTCGGCCAGTCCCGCATCGCCGTGGCCGAGGATGCAGACTGCGATTCCCGCCGTCATGTCGAGGTAACGGCGCCCATCGACGTCCCACAGCACGCAACCCTCCCCACGCGACATCACGACCGGGGCCCGGCCGTAGTTGTTGATGAGCAGTTTTCGCCCGGTGGCGAGAAGTTGGTCTGACAGCGACATGAAAGGGGTAACCATAACAGAATCTGGCGGCTGATGGTGCAAACCAACGAGGCGGTGACACCCGGAGCCGGTGGCCGGAACCGGTGGCCGGAGCCGGTGGCCGGAGCCGGTTCCGGATCCGGATCCGGTTACCTGCGCCGGCGCAACGCCCATGCGACGCGGGCCAGATCGAGTCCGGCTTGCAGCGCTGCCGCTGGCCCTAGCTTCGAACCGGGCATGTCGCTCCACGTCCAGAGCGGCTCTTCTCGGATCCGTTCGATGGGCACTCCGGCCACACCGCCGCCGGGGCGGACCAGACGGCCGAGCAGCTCGACATCGAAGGCCCAGCGCGAGCCAAAGGGCTTGGCGACGGCGGCGCTGAGCGCTCCGCTGCGACGGAAGACTTTGGCCCCGCACTGCGTGTCGTACACGGGAAGTCCGAGCGAGAGGCTGGCGCAGGTTGCGAACATGCGGCCCAAGTAGTGGCGCACGGGATTGCGCTCGATGGAGCGTCCGAGAAGCTGCACCCGGGATCCGAGGACGAGGTCGTAGTCGCCCCCTTGGACCATTTCGGCAAGGCGCTGCAGCTCCGCGGGTGGCGTCGCCAGATCTGCGTCCACGAAGCCGACGATCGCGGCCGGGCCTGCGAGAGCGTGCAACATGCCCTGCCGGACCGCCTCGGCTTTGCCTTGATTTGCCGGCAGCGGGAGCACCGTGATCCGCTCGGGTCGCTGTCTTGCAATGTCCCGCAAGCGCAGCAGGGTCTGGTCGCGCGATCCGTCGTCGACGAAAACCAACCACGTCGACGGCAGCTGGTCAGCGAGCGCCAGGAAGGCCGCCTGGTCGAGGCGGGCGGCTTCGTTGAAGCAGGGGACGATCCATGCGATTCGATCGGCGTTCATTTCTTGCGTGCCAGAAGCCAAGTTGACAGGCCCGGAATCGGCAGCCGCCGGCGGGCCAGCGTTCGAGCGAACGCGGCGTCCAAGCCCAGCGCCATTTCTACAGCGCGGGTCACTGTCGCGCCGTGTTTCCACGTTCCAAGCGAGGTTTCGATGGTCATGGCTCTCGCGGCGGCATTTGGCTTGCGAGGCCGCAACGTCTCGCCGAGTTTCGCCAGCGCCCGCGGTAGAAGCAAGCTGGCGAAGAGCTGGCCTTGCTCGACGACGGTGACGTCTTCATTCTTCGCAAGAGCAAGCAGGCCGGCCGCCGAATACCGGCGCTTGTGTCTGAGCAGCTCGTCATGCTGTGAAAAGAGAATCGGATGCGCGGGCACGCTCAGCAGCAGCCATCCTCCTGGCCGAAGGCAATTGGAGAGGGCGTCGTGCAACATCGCTTGGTCGTTCGCGGCGTGCTCCAGCACGTCGAGCAGCAACAGCACATCCCTTCGACCGTCGGGCTTGCTGCGGATGAACGCGATCTTGCCCTCGCCCTTTTCCGCCAGCCGATCTGGCGGATAGGCGGGGTCGAAGCACACCACGTCCCAGACGGCGGGCCAAGCCGCGATCAGTCGCTGGGCGAAGAATCCGTCGCCGGAGCCGAAGTCGACCACCGAGAGTCGCATGTCGTGCACGTGGTCGCGCAGAAGGCGAACGAAGAAATCCGCGCGGGCTTTCTCCCAAGGGTGTCGCTCGAAGGCGCGCGGGGGCAGCTCTCGAAGATCCATGGAACGTTGTCCGCGCGGCTATTTCCCAAGCCGCCGCATGTGCCGCTGTTCGCGTACTTCCTTGCGCCGGCGCCGGTGAGCCATGCCCTGCGATTCGTCTTCGAGACGGGTTTCGACGCTCACGCCGCCGAACACAGCCTTGCCGCGGATTTTGAGTGCCGGGGCGTTCGGGTCGGGCGTAGGCGGCTCCTGGTGCATGTGCTCGAAGCCGCCAAAGATCGCCAGACCGTGCACTTCGACTGCGAGCGTTGGCGGGACGATGATTTGAACTCCGCCGAACACGGCCCGGACGTCGATCTCGATGACCCCGGCAGGCAACTCGGCGTTGCGCAGGTCGAGCTCAACGCCGCCGAAGACCGCCACCACGCGAAGGCGGCGAGGTACGTTCCACCTTCCGACTCGTTGGACGCCGCCAAAAATCGCCACCGCTTCGTCGGCGGTGGGCGGTTTGCTGGCAAGCTGAATCGCTGGTTCTGCCGACGGTTTGGGCGTCGCTCTCGCGAGGTCGGCGCACAGTGCGGCAAGCTCCTCCGAGTTTTGCGCGCGGTGAGCGATCGCGACTCGCTCCTCGAACGTGTCTATGTCGAGGTCGCCCTGCGCGAAACGATCCGAGAGGAGGGCGATGGTCCTTTCTCGCTCGGCCTCACTTGGCACTGGGCGACGAGGCTGCAGGGGCAGGTCGTTTGGCACGCGGCAAGCCTATCACGCCGGCCCTGCGATAGGCTGGCCAGGTCGGCGCGTACCGAAACCGGTGCGAAGGCGTCAAGGTAGAGGCTAAGGTAAAGGACTGCGCTCGGTCTGCCGATTCATCCAGAGCGGCTACGCTGCAATCGGTCGCACCCCCAACAGGAACGGTAAAAATGGCGGCAACCAACCTGAGTCAATGGCTTCTGCAGTTCTGCGAATGGCACGACAGCTTCAAACGCGGAAGTCTGCCTGCGGGAGATACCGACGTGTACATGCAGGAGCGCCACGAGCTCTGCTGTACCTTGCTGATGGCGCAGCGCCTTGCCATTGAGCCAGGAGCGGCCACGCGCGGGGCTCTTCGCGTCGCACGTGCCTATCAAATTGAGTTCGGATTTCCGGCGGGTGCGGTCACCTCGATTACCAACGACATCAGCACCAGCGGACTGTCAGCCCTGGTGGCCGAATCACCGCCGACCGGCACGGTCCTGTGGATGCGAATCAAGATCGGCGGCGGCGCGGTCATCGTCGGGCGTTGCCAGGTGGTGAAGATCATCCCGAAGCAAGGCAGCATTCTGATGGGCGTAGCGTTCGAGGGGTTGCCGGGCGATGCGCGTGAGAAGATCGAAACTGTGGTTTGCGACGTCGTGGTCAGCGAAATCCGAGCCAGTTTGCGCAAGAACCAGGCCGCCACCGGGGTGGCAGCGCCAGGCTGAGGCAGGCTCCCCCAGGTTCCTCACGCCCGGGCGCGTCGTGCGCTGGCTTGGGCTCGGCGGCACATTGCTGTACTATGGGCAGCCGTCACCTACCACAAGGAGAGCCCATGAGGAGAAACCGAGTTCCTGCGGGTGTGCGTTTGTTGCCACCCTTGTTCGCCTGCCTGTTTGCGGGGGCGCTTCCGGCCACTGCTGCAGAAAACGATGATGGACCTGCCGCCCGCGTGAATCCCTTCGAGGTCGGTGTTTTCGGCGGGGTTCACTTCTACAACAAGAATCACGGCCTCGGCAGAACCGTCGACGATCCAACGGGCATTTCGCCCGACACTGGGGGCGCATTTGGTCTGCGCCTGGCCTTCAATTTCAATGAATGGATCGGATTCGAAGCCGAGGGTCTGATTTCGCCGACCCGTACGCGCGATGATTCAACCCGTGAAATCATTCTCGGCTACCGTGGTCAATTGATCGGCACGTTCATTCATTCCGGCTATGTGCGGCCGTTCATTCTCGTCGGCTTCGGCGCTTTGAGCTCGTTTCCTGGCAACACCGACATCGTTCCGCGCGACACCGACGGATTCTTTCACGTCGGCGTGGGTGCCAAGTTTCCGCTCACCGACATGTTCGGGCTGCGGCTCGACGGACGTGGCATGGCCCCGCCCGCGATCTTGCACAAGGTTGCGACCGTCGGTACCGAAACCCACTTCGGTGGACCCGACTGGGAAGTGCTGCTGAGCGCGTACGCCGGCTTTGGCGCCGAGCAGCCGGCAGCAGCGCCGCCGCCCGCGCCTGCGCCTGCGCCCGTGGTCGACAAGGACACCGATGGCGACGGAATCCCCGACAGCGTCGATAAGTGCCCGAATGAACCCGAGGACAAGGACGGGTTCCAGNNCCGAACGAGCCCGAGGACAAGGACGGGTTCCAAGACGAGGACGGCTGCCCGGATCCGGACAACGATGGCGACGGTATCCCCGACGACAAGGACAAGTGCCCGAACGAGCCCGAGACGGTGAACGGGTACCAGGACGAGGACGGCTGTCCGGACGAGATCCCGGCCGCGCTCAAGAAGTTCACCGGCGTTATCAAGGGCATCAACTTCAAGACCGGGTCGGCCGAAATCACCAAGGACTCGCACACGGTGCTCGACAACGCCGTACAGGTGCTGGTCGACTACCCGGACGTGAAGCTCGAAATCGGTGGCCACACGGACAACGTCGGCAAGGCCGAGTTCAACAGGGAGCTGTCGCAGAAGCGCGCCGACTCGGTGAAGACGTACCTGGTCGGCAAGGGCATCTCCGCTGACCGCCTGACGGCTGTCGGCTACGGCATGGACAAGCCGATTACGTCGAACAAGACGGCAAAAGACAAGGCGCAGAACCGTCGCACTGAGTTCACGTTGCTCACCGGCGCGAAGTAGAAGTATAACGCACCGCTTCTAACACAGGGCCTGGAGATCCCGCAAGGGTCTCCGGGCCCTTCGTTTTGCCCGCCTGCGCGGGCTGTGCTGTTCGGTCCTGCTCGCATCGGCAGCCCCTGGGGCCAGGTCGCTGTCGAACGATTGGGCTCCGGAGGGGAGCCAGAGCCATGTATCCCCAGAGGGCCAATGTGCATCGCCGACCATGAACTCGTGCCGAACTATCCCGGCAGGGCTCGTGCGGCTCACCCAGGATCTTCAGTCGCTGGCCACGGCCATGCTGGCGGATCCGGCGTGCAAGGGGCTGTAGCCACCCGAGAACAAAGCTCTACTGCGAGTCGGGGGCTGGCGCGGGGTTGTCGCCATGTCAGAGATTCGGGCCGTCTTTCAGGTAGTGCGGGTTCACGGTGAGCTGCAATACGAGTGGCTGGCCGTAGAGGTGGCGGTAGCGGGCGTAGATCCCGAGCACGCGTTTGATGTACTCGCGGGCTTGGTCGTAGGTGATGAGCTCGACGAATTCATCGAGGGGACGGCTGCCCCACTGGTCGCACCAGCGCATCATGGCGTGCTCTCCGGCGTTGTACGCGCCGGCGGCCAGGGCTTCCTGATTCTGGAACCGGCGATAAAGGCCGCCAAGGTATGCGGTTCCGAGGCGAATGTTGGTATCCGGATCGAACAGCTGGTCGGGATAGCCCGCGACACCCAGCTTCCGGGCCACCTGCTCGCCGGTGGAAGGAATCAGTTGCAGAAGGCCACGCGCGTCCGACGATGACAGCGCGAAGGGATAGTAGTTCGATTCCTTGCGCATGATTGCGTAGGCAAAGAGATCGGGATTGCCCGAGGCCTTGCCGTAGCTTTCCACCGCGTCGGCAAAGGCGCGCGGGTACGCGGCCTGCCAGAACAGGCGCGGGTCGGGCAGGCCGTCTTCGCCGGCGGATTCGGCCAACTGTTGCGCGCGCCGAAACCCGAGCAGGCGCGGATAGGTAGCGAGCAGGAAGGGCAAGGCCTGGGCTTTGCCATTGCGCTTGATGATGCCGGCCTCGTTGCGCTCCAGCTCGACGCCCGCTTCTGGCGAAAGCCCGGCTCGCTCCAGCTCGAGCGCCCGGGCGACTGCGGGATCTTGCACAACTTTCGGTGCAGCGCCGCGGCCGGCAAGGGGCGGCCAGGGCAGGGTCTCGCCGAGCTCGCGCAGCCGAGCCCGCGCCAAGAGTCCGTAGTAGTTGAACGGTCCGCGCGCCACGCACTCGTGCAAGAGTGCGGTGGCTTCTCCCGCTTGCCCAGCGAGGCTGGCAATCCGCGCGCGCCAGTAGCGCACGCGCATCGCCGCATCTTCGTCGTTATGCCGCGCGACCTGCTGGTAGGTGGTGATGCCTTTTTCCGCCTGTGCAGCATCGCCAAGTAGGTAGTAGGCGAGCGCCAGATACCAGGCCGCATCGTCGGCGAAACTGCTGTGCGGGTAGCGCAGCAGGGTTTCTTTCAAATCGGGCAGGGCTTCGCGGAAGTGGCCGCGGTTGATTTCCAGCCAGCCGGCGCGGAACTGCGCCTCGGCGGCCCAGCTTGCGCTTGGGTACTTGGCCACCACCGTGCGGTAATTCGCGATGGCTTCGTTGTCGCGGTCGATGCGCGACAGGGCGCGCGCGCCGTGGAATGCGGCGAAGGCGGCTTTTTCGCCGGACAGGCGAGGGGCGACGCCCAGGAGCAGCTCGGCGGCACCCGCGTAGTCGCGCCGGGCGTGGTACTTCGCCATGCCCATGGCCAAGTCGCGCTGGACCGCCAAGTCGGTCGGAAGCGCGGCCGGCAACAGCAACAGCTCGTCGAGCGCCTCCTGCCAATGGTGGCCCGCGGACAAGGCTGCCGCGCGCTGCAGGCGTTCTGACGGTGTGGGCTCGGTGCGTGCTTCTGCGGTTGCCCCTGCGGGTGCCAGCTCGGCCGCGCGCTTGCCTGCGCTCACGCCCAGCGGATGGGCGGGGAAATCCACGTGGATCTGCATGAACGCCCGCGCCGCCGCCGCCAGCGCCGACTTGTCGCCTTTGCCAAGCGCTGCCTCGGCCTGGACCTCGGCCAGGCGGAAGCGCCCCACGGTCTGGTCGGCCGTCGTCTTTCCGCCGAGCAACCTGCGATACCCGGCGGCGGCCTCGGCACGCTTGCCCTCCATCCATAGGCAGTCGGCGGCCCGCCAGGCTGCGACCGCAGCAAAGCGCGAGTCGCGCAGCTTCGCCAACTGCGAAAATGCGGTTGCCGCTTTGGCGTAGTCGCCCGCGTAGAAAAGGCTCTCGGCCGAGAAATGCAGCAGGTAGTCCTGGTTTTGGGCCAGCGCCTCTCCGTGCGCGGAAAATCCGTGCGCGGCTTTCGGGTAATCGCCCTGGCGAAAGGCCGCGAGGGCGTCGGCGAAGGTATCGGCCCGGCCCTTGCCGTTGCCGGGCGCGACCAGCAAAACCACGAGCGCAAAGGAGACCAGCGACATCGCGTTCCACTATACCTGCAAGTGAAAATTCGGGTGGGCAAGCAACTTTCCTGGCCCGCTTGCCGATAGGTCTGCACACCTCGGATCCGCACCATTGATAACCGGACAGGAAGGTGGCAAAAAGCAACGTCACGGCAAGGAGGCAAGCACCATGGGCAGCGTCAACAAAGTCATCTTGATCGGAAACCTCGGGGCCGATCCCGAGCTCAAGTACACGCCGAGCAACCGGCCCGTGTGCCACCTCAGCATCGCGACCAACGAAGTCTGGAAGGACAAGAACGGGCAGAAGCAGGAAAAGGTCGAGTGGCACCGCGTGAACGTGTGGGGTGACTCGGCCGAGCACTGCTCGAAGTACCTGGCCAAGGGCCGCACGGTGTACGTCGAGGGGCGCCTGCAGACGCGTTCCTGGGACGACAAGGAAGGCAAAAAGCGCTACAGCACCGAGGTGGTCGCCGACCGCGTGGTCTTCCTGGGCGGTCAAGGCCCGGCCGCCGAGGGCGGCGCCGGTGGTGGTGGCCGCGGCAAGCGTGGCTGGGGCGAAGAGTCGCCCGCACCCGCGGCCGCCGACGGACCCTCCGCCGCCGCCGATGCGCCTTCCGGTCCACCGCCCGGCGACGACGACATTCCCTTCTAGGCCGCGGAAGAGGTTGGACATCAGCCATTCCTCGGCGTTCGGGCGCTGGTTTGGGTTCGCGTGCTCCGTGAGCGGAGGCGTGAGCGTGTTCGGCCAGCGTAGGGCGGTTTGCGTGAGCGGCTCGCGTGGGCGAGCTCGGCCAGCGTTGTGCAGTTCGCGTGGTGATTTCCTGCTCCTTCGCGGAACGCTACCCGTTCACGCGCACGCACTTGCTGACGCTCGCCGCCGCATCCCACACGGACACGCGCAGCTCCTTGCTCACGCTGGCCGCAACCCGCGTACCCCACACGAACACGCTCACCCTCTCGCTCACGCTAGCCGCAACCCGCGCGCCCAAGTTGGGTAGTCCGCTGATGTTCCACGGCTTTCAATCGGTTCGCTGCTCCAGGCCGTTCGTCTCCATCGGGAGCGTGGTCCTGTTCCTCTTCTTTGATCAGGGGGCATCGGCCAAGGGCGAAGCTTTGGCTGGCGTGGCGGGACGAGATGCCTCAGTTTCGGCCAAGGTCGACCGCCGGGCGGAATTTCCACGTTTCCTTCGGCCTTTGCCGAGCGATGCTGGGCAGGCTCGGTCGTCGGCCGAGCCGTGGGGCCGCAGCCTGCTTCTCACCTTCGACGACGGGCCCGACCTGGTCGGCACCTCGCTCCTTCTCGACGAGCTCACCCGGCGCGGCGTGAAGGCCGTGTTCTTCGTCAATGGCCACCACATCGTCCGCAATCGGCCCGAGGATTTGGCCCGACGCGATCTCCTGCGCAAGCTCGCGACCCATGGCCACCTGATCGGCAACCACTCGATGAACCACAAGAACCTGTGCCAAGAACGCGACGCCATGGCGGCGGAAATCGACGGCGCGTCTGAGATCATCGCCTATGCCACGTCGGTCAGGCCCCTGCTCTTCCGGTCGCCCTACGGCGCGCGCTGCCGCGATCTCGACCGCGCGCTTGCCGACAGAGACGTCATCCAGGTCGGCTGGAATATGGATCCGCAGGAATGGCGAGGCGAGGACGAGGACGCCATCGTAAAATACGCCACCGCCGGTCTTCGTCGCGCCAAGGGTCCCGTGATCTTGCTCCTGCACGACAAGAACGTCGCCGCCGTCCATGCGCTTGCGCGTATTCTCGATTTCGTCGACGGCGAAAATGCCCGCGCCACGCGTGAAGGTAAGGCTTCCATTCGTCTGACCGACTACCGGGTATTCTTGCCGGCCGAGCCGATGCCGGAAACCGGGGTCGAAGTGTGGGGGCGCTCGTTTCTGTCGTCGTTGGGCGCGCTGTCGAGCCTGACCGCCCTGGCGCCGTAGCACCGCCCCTCGAAGTTCGTCTCTGGTCCCGGCCTCCCGGCCACCGGCATCCGGTCCCGGATCCAGTGCCACCTTCGACTGCTACCGCAGAACGATGTAGATTTCGCCAAGCCCATGACCAGCACCATCCTCATCGTCGATGACGAAAAGAACATCCGTCGCACCGTGCGCATGGTGCTGGAGGGCGAGGGCTACACCATCGACGAGGCGTCGAGCGGCGAAGAGGCGCTGGCACGGTTGCCCGACATCGCGCCCGACGTGATTCTGCTGGATGTGCAATTGCCCGGGATTTCCGGCCACGACGTCATGGCTTCCCTCGGCAAGGCGCGCGCGCAAGAGGAAGACGGCCCGCGCTCGCAGCCAGAGCCGGTCGTGATCATGATCTCTGGCCACGGCACGCTGGCGGATGCGGTGCGGGCCACCAAGGCGGGCGCCTACGACTTTCTGGAAAAGCCGCTCGACCGCGAGCGCCTGATGGTGACCCTGCGCAACGCCCTCGAACGGCGGGCTATGGTGCGCGAGGTGGCGGGGTTGCGCGCGCTCGCCGAGGGGCGTTTCGAAATGGTGGGGCAAAGCCCGGTCATGGCGGCGCTGTACGCCCAGATCGCCAAGGTGGCGCCCACCCGTACGCGCGTGCTCATCACCGGCGAATCCGGGACCGGCAAGGAACTGGTCGCGCGTGCAATTCACAAGGAAAGCGCCCTGCGCGACCGGCCTTTCATCAAGGTCAATTGCGCCGCCATTCCGCCCGAGCTCATCGAGTCGGAGCTGTTCGGTCACGAGCGCGGCGCGTTCACCGGAGCGGCCGCACGCAAGAAGGGGCTTTTCGAGTTAGCCGATGGTGGGACCATCTTCCTCGACGAGATCGGGGACATGAGCTTGTCCGCGCAGGCGAAGGTGTTGCGCGTTTTGCAGTCGGGCGAGCTGTCGCGCGTGGGCAGCGAGAGCTCGCTCAAGGTCGACGTGCGTGTGCTGGCAGCGACCAATCGCGATTTGCAGGCCGCGGTCGCCGCCGGGCAATTCCGCGAGGATCTGTATTTTCGCCTGGCTGTCGTGCCGCTGCGGGCGCCACCCCTGCGCGACCGCGCTCAGGACATTCCGCTCTTGTGCAAGTCGTTCGTGGTCCAGATCGCCCGCGAAAACGGATTGCGCGAGAAGGGCATCACGCCGGAGGCGCTGGAGGTCCTGTCTGCCTACAGCTGGCCCGGAAATGTTCGTGAGCTACGCAACGTCGTCGAGCGCCTGGTGATTCTGTCCGAGGACAACATCGGCGCGGGAGACCTGCCCGAAGAAATCGTGGCCGATGTGTCGCGACGGAACCGCCCGGCTACGTCGCTTGCTGCTTTCGAATTACCTGCCGAGGCCAAGAACCTGCCCTTGCGCGAGCTGCGCGACCTGGTGGAGCGGCAATACGTGCGCGCGAAGCTCGACGAGAACGACTGGAATATCTCGCGCACTGCTCAGATTTTGGGCCTGGAACGCACCAATCTGCACAAGAAGATGCGGGCCCTCGGCATCTTGCGTGAAGACCGACGGGAATCGTAATGGCGCGTGCGGAGCCTACGCTTCGCTGGCTTCGCCGGCAGCGGAGCGTCGCGGGAGAGTTTGGGAACCCTCCCAGGGTTCCCATTACCCCAAAGCCCAGGCTTCGCAATCAGCCAAGTTCGTGCTACGTCTTGTGCATGCCCGAACGCAAGGCACGTGCCCGACTCGCTGTTCAAAACGCCAGCCAGAAAATCGAGAGGATGCTTCGAGACAGCTCCGCCTACCGCAAGGTGGAGGATGGCCTGTACGCCGTCAAGCAAGGCAGCTCGATGATCATGATCAAGGTGCACCCGTGGAAGGACCGCGCCCTGGTTCGACTGGTGGCGCAACTCGTGAAGGGCGTGAGCATGGAATGCATGCTCGCGGTCGAGTTGCTTCAGCTCAACGCAGTCCTGCGGTTTGGTGCATTCGCCTTCGTTCCCGAAGGGCAGGCGATTGTTCTTTGCCACACCTTGCTCGATCGCGACCTGGGCGACAGTGACGAGTTCACCGAAACCATCCGCGACTTCGCTTTCGTCGCCGACGAGTACGACGACCGTATCGCTGCTCGCTACGGCGGCCAGACCATGGAAGACCTGATGGAAGAAAGCGTGATTGCGCGGATGAAGCAAGTGACGGGCCCGGATCCGGGCTAGTGCCGCTTGCCGGCACCGGCACCGGCATCGCGAAGAGAGCCTATTTCCCGCTGGCAAGGCTCTCGGTGACGAAGACACCGAGGTTGTACGCGCACTGCTCGAGGCAACCCTCAAGGTTGTACACCGCCCAGCCGTTGACCCCGCGGATGCTGCCCGTGACTTGAGTAGACCTGATTTCCTGTTGCGTTTTCCCATCGAAGAACCGCACCGTGGCTTTGACGGTCGTCCCGTTGTGTCCGTTGAAGCCGCCCGAGGTGTTTTCTGCGACGGCGTCTTGGAAAATCACGGCCAGATCTACACCGGGCGGGGGGGCATCCGCTGGGGTTCGCGCGAAGATGAACCGCTTCGTCGGCATATCCTGAGCCATGCCCTTCTGCAGCTCGCCGTTCATGCCGGCGATCACCTTGGCGTACTCCGCAGCGGACTTGTAGTCGTGCTCGGCAAACCTGCGCTCATCGAGCGGGAGCCACCCAACGAAGATCGTGCTCGCCGTCTGGACGTGGGCCGCAGGGTTTGAGTCTTGCAGCACCGAATATCGGGCGGGTCCGCAACCCATGACCAGCGCAGCGAGAACGACGAATGTGAGCTTTCGAACCATGGTTTCCCTCCGGCGGGGCAAGATAGAACACGGAAGGTCGGACGTTGTCAAACAGGCCTTGAAAGAAGGGCCTCCATCCTCCACATGGTATCGTGACCGCCGCGAGATCTTGAATTACGCACAGCCCAGTGGATCGTGAGATCGCGTGCAGGAACATAGCGAGAAGATTTCGCCAGCAGCGAAGAAGAGAAGTATAGTCTCCGCGAGTTTTTTGTACCCCTCGCCATGCAGTGCGCCGGGCGCCGAAGTCTCGCACGTCGCGCTGAATAGATACCCAGGGCCGTACGTCCAGTACTGCGGAGACGCGCTGTCAACGCTTTCAGTACCCCCAACAACACACAGGAGAAGAACATGCACTCGTTCAGGAACATTCTAGGTTTCGTGGCCCTTGCCTCGCTCACCACGTTGGCCGCCTGCGATCAGTCGAAGCCAGCCCTCGACAAGGCCACCGCCGACCTGGCCGCCATGACGGCCGAGCGCGATGGTCTCAAGGCCCAGCTGGCCGCCAGCAACAACCAACTTGCGGCGCTCAGGGGCCAGGTCGCTGACCTCCAGGCGAAGCTTGCCGCCGCCACGGCGGCGCCTGCCCCAGCACCCGTGGTAGAGACGAAGCCAGAGCCCGCCGCCAAGAAGGGCAAGAAGGCCGCGAAGGCGGAAGCAGCGGCAGCGCCCGCGGCGCCCGTGCCCCCCGCCGCAACAGCCGGTCCCGCCACCGAGGCCAAGAGCGGCCGAAAGCATTTCTAGTCAGCTCTGTACACTAGACTTGGAGACACCATGAACCGGAATTTGATTTTTGCTTTGGCACTGATCGCCGCTCCCGTCCTTGGTGGGTGTGGCAGCAGCACCGTGGATGACTTGGACGGCGGCACCCAGGATGCGGTGGCTGGTCCCACGCTGTTCGGTCTCACGGCCGGCGATAGCTGCTTCACCATCACCTCCATTGTCCCCGGATTCATCGACGGCTGTGGGCTTGGGGTCGACACGCTCGTCGGCACGAGCCTTCCGATGAACTACGCGTCGGCCACGGCCGTCGTCACGCTCGGCACCAAGGGATCTCTCGGTGCCGGCGCGATCGCGAGCAACGCGGGTACGCTGGTTCGCGATGGCGACACGACGTTCAGCGGGACGACCTGCACGTTGCACCAGACCGACACCAGCCAGCTGCAGATGACCGCGGACAACGCGTTCACCGTCAGCGTGACGGAGGTCGAATCCAATTTCGGAACCACGTGCGCTGCCGCCGATGTGCCTGCGACCGGTACCTGCACCTCGACTTGGACCTGGACGATGCAGAAGTCCGCCGTTACCACGTTGGTGCCCCCGGCCTGCGGTTCCTAGTCGCAACGCCATCGCACCATTCGCCAACCAACCAAGACGAGCCCGGCCGCCGGGCTCGTCTTTTTTCATTCGGCGCCGGGAATTCCGAACACCTTCCGATAGAACGCCAACTCGGCTTCCAGCGCGGCCACGATGGTTTCCTTGCGGCGAAAGCCGTGCTGCTCGTCGGGAAAGAGCAAGAGTGGCGCCTCCAGGCCACGCTTGCGCAGGGCCTGCACCATGGCCTCGGCCTGCGCGGGCGGGACCACGCGGTCTTGCATGCCTTGGAAGAAGATGACCGGGCACGAGATGCGCTCGGCCGCGTGGACAGGAGAACGCGCTCGGTACAGGTCGGCACGCTCGGGGTAGGGACCGATGAGGGTATCCAAGTAGCGGCTCTCGAATTTGTGGGTGCCTTTCGCCAGCGCGAGCAGATCGCACACGCCGTAGTAGCTGGCCCCGGCGGCGAACACATCGTGGAAGGCCAGCGCGCAAAGGACGGTGAAGCCGCCCGCGCTCGATCCACGAATCGCCATGCGCTTGCCGTCGACGCGTCCTTGCGCCGCCAGCGCGCGCGCCCCAGCCACGCAGTCTTCCACGTCGAAGACGCCCCAGTTTCCGTCGAGCATCTTGCGGTACGCGCGTCCATAGCCGGTCGAGCCGCGGTAGTTGACGTCGAGCACGGCGAACCCGCGGCTGGTCCAGAATTGGATGGTTGGGCTGAGGGCGGTCGACGTCGCCCCGGTCGGTCCACCGTGGCAAATCACGAGAAGTGGTGGCCGCTCGTCGGGCAAGGGTTCGCAGTCGGGGTTGGTCGGGGGATAGAACAAGCCGTGTGCCGTGGCGCCTTCCGAGGTGGGAAAGTCGATCGCCTCGGGAAACGCGATCGTGTCGCTGCTTATCCCGTGGCTTTGCGGGCGATGAAGGACGTCGATTTTTCCGCTGGGTCCGTCAAGCAGGTAGAGCGCGGGTTCCTTCGCCGCCGAGCCACCGATGAAAAATGCCCGGCCATGGTGGGCCAGCACCGTCCCAAGCTCCGTGAGATCCGTGGTCAGGGATTCCAGCCGTCCGGTTTCGGCGACCAGGCGAGCCAAGGTCCCAAAGCCGTGCTTCTGATAAACACAGGCGAGGGTTCTGTCGTCGAGCCAGCCGTAGGTCGACAACCCAAACACCCACAAAGGGGTTGCGAACTCCGCGTCCATCGCGCACAGGCATTCGAGCTCGCCACCTTGCGCCACCCGATACAGGTTCGAATAGCCGCTGCGATCGGAAACGCAGTGGAGCACGCCGGCCGGCGACCAAGACGGTTGGAAGATGGATTCCGACTTCCCGCCCGCCACCCGAATCGGTGGCGCCAGCGACCCGTCAGGTCCGACGTCGGCAAGCCACAGCTCGCA
>PMLH01000120.1:1006-4684 GCA_003159055.1 Myxococcales bacterium | reverse complement strand
GACCGACAAGGGATTCGCCCTCCTCGCCGAGGCGATCGCGCGTGTGAAGAAGACGATTGCCAGCAAGTCGGTCTCCCTCAACGAAAGGGAACGCCGCGAGGACATCGACAGAAGCAAAGCCATTGAGGAGCAGCTCAAGCAGGAGAGCCGAAGGCTGCGCGCCGGACAGCCGCTCACCTACGAAATCACCTTGGCCAACGCCGGCCGCCCCGGCTTGCCGGCACCACTGGCCTTGCCGCCGCCGGAGAAAAAAACAGTGCCATCTGCGGATGCATCGGAGCCTGGCGACGACTTGGCCGGCGACTTCACCGGCCACAGCCCCGCCGACGACATCATTCTTGCCGAGTGCGAACGGATCCTCGCCGACTACGTGAAGCGCGCGGGGGCAAACTGAGCTGCGCGGCCCGCTGACCACTAGCAGCCCTTGGGGTTTCTTTAGCTCGCGCCAGCGACGGCGTCCAAGGTCAACCTGCTCGCGCCGTCGGATTCGGTCCTGTTGAGCTTGCCGCATCGCACTTTAAAACTCGACTGGTCGTGGTGCTCGGCCACACTCGCTGCGGTGCTCTTGCGGCGACAGTGGACGCGATCAGGACCAACAATGGGCGAGATTGGAAAGACATCCGCTCGATCCACTGATCGCATTTGACCCCACGTCGAAACCGCCTGGTGCATGCTCGCCTGAGGCCCAAAGTGGTGAATAGTGCGGGCTAGGGACAAGCCGGGTTCAGTTCTTCGGGGGAGGACCTTTCCAGACGGCCAAGGAAGTGGAAAGGGGGGGTGAAAGCCAGAAAACCAACAGCCGGGCAGCCCCCCACAATATTAATTGTGCAAATTTGACTGTCTCAGCATATACTCGCGCAGCCATGTCTTCTATCTCGACAGAAATCGAAACCATCGTCCGTGAATTCACAGCCCGTGTGGTGGCCGCCGCCAAGGTGCAAGCCAACGAGCGCGTCCTCTCGGCAGTATCGGCTGCCTTGACAGGGCAGGCTGCCGTGGCACCCGCCCCGTCGGCCAAGCCACAAAAGGCCGCCGCCCCAGCAAAGCGCAAGCTCAAGCTGAGTGCGAAGGGCTTGGCGGCTCGCAAGCTCCAGGGTCAATACCTCGGCCTTCTGCGAGGCCTCGGCCCCGGCCCGCGCGCACGCGTGAAGAAGGTTGCGCGCGAGAAGGGCGTCGCTGAAGCGCTCAAGTTCGCCGCGTCGCTGAAGTAGCCCTTCCGCCGAAAAAATCAGTCTTCCGTTGCCCGAGCGGCTGCGCGTGTATTCGTGTAGCCGTTTTGGGTTTGAAGCGTATGGCTCGTTGTGTCAAATCGGGGCCGGCGAGACCGCCGGGGAGTACCTCCTGTCCGAGCGACCTGAGTGGCCGTGCTCCCTATTACAGTAGCCTCTCCGCCTTGATCCGCAGGTAGCGATTGATCAGTGAGGGGGTCAGCTTGCGCGGCGACACGTGCAACACAAGTGCGCCCGCCTCTTGCAAGTCCCTTACCAACCGGTCGCGCCAGGCGATGGCCTCGGCGGCGGCGACGCGCTGGTAAAGGTCGGCGGGCTTCGCGTCAGCGGTGTGTGGCTCGGCCATGGCGTCGAGGGTTTCGTCGCGGAACAGGACGCACAGGCCGAGGTGTCGTGGGCCTAGTCCGCGCACCGTTCGCACCACGGAGCGAGCCGAAACCTCGTCGATGACCTCCGTGAAGAGCACGACCAGCGAGCGCTTGCGAAGGCGTTGCGACAGGTAGCCATAGGCGGCCTCGAAATCCGTTTCCACGACCTGGGCGTGAATGTCGTACGACGCGGCCACCACCCGCTGGGCGGCGCGGCGCCCTCCTTGCGGCGGCAGGAACGCGCGCACCTGTGCATCGAACGCCAGAAGCCCCACTTGGTCCCCTGCCCTGGTTGCCACATGCGCGAGCATCAGCACCGCGTTGAGCGCGTGGTCGAGCTGCGAGAGACCTTGCGTCTCCGCGGTCATCAGGCGGCCACAGTCGAGCATGCACAGCACCGACTGATTCCGCTCTTGCTGGTATTCGCGCGCGATCAGTTTCTGCCGGCGGGCGGTCGCCTTCCAGTCGATGGCGCGGTATTCGTCGTCTCGCTGATAGTCGCGCAGGGCTTCGAACTCGTTCTCTCCGCCGCGCAGGCGGACCGTGCGTACCATCCGGTTTTCCAGGCTTTGCCGGGCCAGCATCTCGTAGGTGCGCACGGCTTGCACGTCGGGATACACACGCACCGGATGGCGCGCGGGAACGCGAATCTGGCGCTGCCACAGACCGAAAGGCGTGGCCCAGCGAAGGTGATGATCGCCAAGCTCATACAGGCCGCGCCGGCTGGGGCGGACGTGGTAGGTGACCAGAGCGTGCCCAGTGGACGGCACCACCACCGTGGTTGGCAATCCCTCACTGGGGAGCCCAGTCGCACAATCGTCAGTGACCTCGACCGCGAGGGGACGCTTGGCGGTCGATGTGACGTGCAGCCGAACCAGGTTGGCGCGCCCGACGGAGAATATGCGCGGCGGCTCCCGCCGGGCCCCTGCAAGCACACGTCGGCCGAGCCACGCATCGGCCCCCGCAAGCAAGAGCAACGCGAGATCGGCGACCAGCATCGGCCAAACCAGCGCAGGCTCGAGCGCGGTCACCACCCCGAACAGGAGCGGCACCACCGCAAGCAGAGCCAGTCTGGCAGATGGAACGAACGGCATTGTGGGCTAGGCGGCGATGGTCTCGGGCACGCGCACGTCACGCAGGATTTCCGCCACGCAATCGTCGGTGGACATGCCTTCAATTTCGGCGTCCGGCTGAAGCCCGACCCGGTGGCGCAGCACCGCGGGGGCCAGCGCCTTCACATCGTCGGGAATCACGAAATCGCGCCCACGGCCCGCAGCCCGCGCCTGTGCCCCGTGCAGAAGAGCAATCGATGCGCGCGGCGAGGCGCCGTAGTAGAGTGATCGATGGCCACGCGTGCGGCACACGATGTCGGCGATGTAATTGACGATGCCCTCGTCAACCCGCAAGCCGCGCGCGAATGCCTGCATCTCCAGAAGGGCGGCCGGCGTGATCACGCGTTGCAAGTTGAGCCGCTCGAGTGACTGCGCATCGAATCCGGCCAAATGGTTGCGCAGAATTGCCGTCTCTATGTCGTGCGACGGCGCCAGCACGCTCAATTTGAACATGAATCGGTCGAGTTGCGCCTCCGGCAACGGATACGTTCCCTGTGACTCGATGGGGTTTTGCGTGGCCATCACCAAGAAAGGCTCGGGCAGTGGCCGCGACACGCCATCGACGGTCACTTGCCGCTCTTGCATCGCCTCCAGCAGTGCCGACTGCGTCTTGGCCGGTGCGCGGTTGATTTCGTCGGCGAGCAGGAGCTGCGCGAACACCGGCCCCCTGAAGAATTCGAACGCGCCTGTGGGCTGGCTCCAAACGTTCCCGCCAATCACGTCGGACGGCATCAGATCCGGGGTGAACTGAATCCGCCGATGGTCGCAGGAGAGTACGCGCCCAAGCACCCGAACGAGGAGCGTTTTGCCGAGGCCGGGTGCGCCTTCCAGGAGCACGTGTCCGCGCGCCAGCAAGGCGATGAGTGCGTATTCGACCAGATCGGTTTGGCCGACCAAGGCGCGCTCGACCTCGCTGCGGATCTTGTCAAACGTGGCTTTGAATGCGTTTGTGTCCACCGGTTCCTCCTG
>PMLH01000120.1:0-913 GCA_003159055.1 Myxococcales bacterium | reverse complement strand
GGCGCGCACGTGCTCGGCGAATTCTCGGCGCAACACCTTCCGGGTCTCTACCGGGCGGCCGAAGCGCGCGCCCTTGCATACGAAAAACAGCAGTAGGAAGGCAGCCAACTGCAACATCGCCGGACCCAGGCGTCCGCGCTTGACCGATTCGACCGGGTTCGACGAGACGNNGCCCGGTCAGATCGCCCGCCAACTCGACGCTGGTTCCGCCGTCGCGAAGGATGCTCTCGAGGGCGGCCGCATTGTCCGCCACAAGGAGGCTTGCGTTGCGGAAGAGAAAGTCGTCGGCGAGGACGAGCACACGCGCCATCGGTTCCTCGTCCTCTTCTTCCTCGCCTTTCTCTTCCCCCTTTTTTGCGGCATTGCCCATCCACCATTCAACTGCATAAGGGCCCTGCTTCCTGGTCAGGACGGTATCATCGCCCTTCCCCTTGCCTTCCAGGTAGTTGCCGCCCGGCACGCCTATCTTGAGCGTTCCCCAACGTTTGCCGGCCGCCTCGGTCGTGGTAACCCATTCGGCCTTGCCGCCCGGCTTCTCCACCACATGCATGCCGCTCCCACTGAGCAACCCACCTCCCGTGCCGCCGGCGAACAGCACGGAATGATGTCCATCGATTGCCCACTTTCTCAGCGCGCGCCATTCCTCATCGCCAAGGTGAGCGCCGGGAAGAAGAACCAGCTGCTGGGCCTTGCTGTCTGCGATCTTGGCGACGGTTAGGAGCCGCTCGTGCACGTCGAAACCGCGTTTCCCGAGATAGACAATCACACCCGCTCGCCCCGACGGGGAATGGTCCCAATCCGCCCGCGGTGCACCGCACGCGCCATTTGACAGTAGCAGCCAGGCAATGAGCAGCGATGGTCCGAGCCGCTCGGTCAAAAGACCGGTCACGCGCGTCCACAGCCTGTCGAATCG
>PMLH01000620.1 GCA_003159055.1 Myxococcales bacterium | reverse complement strand
CCTTCATTCGTACCTCCATGGAAGGGACCAGGTCCTGTTGCGCGCTCAGTCTCGCCGATGTCGGGGACGAACGCCTAGATATTTCACGCTGGAAAGCGCTATCGGCGGTGGTTCAGCCAGGCCGCGCCGACGCCAGAGATCAGCCCGAACAGGTGCGATTCCCACGAGGTGCTGCTTCGGGCGGGCTTGATTCCGGCGAGCATGGAACCGTACACGACCAGTACTGCGATCGCGATGAGCACGTTGCCTGCGCCGCCGTGGAAGAAAGCCCGGGCGACCAAGCAGCCGAAGAATCCAAAGATCACGCCGCTCATTCCCATGTGGGCGGCGTTGCGACCGAAGAGCCACAGCAGAAGCCCGGAAGCGGCGACGATGGCGAGCGCGCCTCGCAGATACGTCGCCTCACCCAGCCTCAGCATCAGCACGCCCAGCACGACAAAGGGCGGAAGATTGGCGCAGAGGTGCCCGAGATTGCAATGCAGAAAGGGCGAGGCGGGAATTCCGAGCAACCCGGCCGCGGTTCGCGGAACCACGGCAAGTCCATTCGCGCGCTTGCCCAGGACGGCCCGCAACAGCGTGCCAACGATCATGGCCAGGGCCGGCCAGGTGACGAAAGCCCACGGCCGCGCGAAAAGCGCCCTGGCTATTTGATCCACGGGTCGTCGAACTCGCTGTCGGGTGACACCGGTTCCGGTTCGCTCGGCGGAGAATTGGCGCTGGGGGGCTCTTTGGCAGGCGAAGCCACTTCCGTTCCGGCGATGGCCGCGGCCGGTCCTTCTTCCGACTTGCCTTCCGACTTGCCTTCCAACTTGCCTTCCGATGCGATGGACTCGGCCGGCGGTTGCCCCGGACGCGTTTTCCAAAGCGATGCGAACCTGCGCATGGCCGATTGCAATTGTGGATCGGTTGGCGGCAGGGCACGCGACGCTGCCTCCAGGATCACCAGCGTTTCCTGACTGGCGTTCCGCCGGTGGGGAAGGATCAGGGCGCGCAGCATGGTGCGATGAAACACCTGCAATTTGTCGTCGGGAAGCATGGGCGGTCGCTCTTCGACACGTGCTCGGTTGGCCTCGATGTAAGTCTCCCAATCGGGTGCATTGAAGGTGGGTTCGAGCGCATCGACCACCCGAGCTTCCATGGCAGCTTGCAGCTGGGTCAGATGCTCGAGGAAAATACGGAAAGCCGGCCGCATCGTTGCGGACACATCGGGAGGCAAGCGATCGCGCAGCTCGCGCACTTGCCCAGACCAGACCGCGATTTGGGCGGCACAGCGCTCGGGCCCCAGCGTCCCCAAGGTCGGAACGGCGTCCTGGATCTCCTTTTCCAACGCGCGCAAGACATCGCCCGGGGTCGACGGGCGGACGGGGTCGCGCGGCGCCACAACCGGCGCAGGCACGACCGGGGCAGAGACCGGCTCTGCCACGGGCCTGAGCAGCGCCCGCAGGCGGGCGTTTTCGGCGTCGCGCTTGATCTGCTCGGGGTCAAGCGGCGGCGGGGCAGGCCTGATGGGCTTGCGACGGCGTCGAGGCCTGACGAGACCTGCGCGCTCGCCCGTGGCGCGTGCTGCTGCCGATGCCGCCCCCCGTTCCTTTCGTTGCGCGGCTCGTTTCTCGGCCACAAGCTCCTTCACGCGCAAACGGGTGCAGCGTTCAATTCCGTCGAGGAGTTGCTTCGAGAGTGCTGCGATCAACCGTTGCCGCTCACGTTGGGCACGCTCTTGCGCACGTCGTTCTTTGCCCGTGCGGGGCTGTCCCCAAACACTTGCAAAGATCTCTGTGATGAGCTGGTTGCCGTGTTCTTGGATGGCGCGCTCGGCGGCGCCTACCAATTGCAGGGTGACGTCTGCGACGAGACCGTGCGCGGAGGGAGATGGCGTGGCTGCTGACTTCGGAGATTGCCGCATGAGGATTCATTCTATCCTTGGTTTGGCCGGTTGTTTAACACAGGGACCGGACGAACGCAGCCGAAGCGAAAGTCGATTAAGATTCCGCTATGAAATCGCGGTCCCAGACCTGCAACGCAGCGGTCCTGATGCTTGTTACGCTCGGGTTAACAGGCGCGGTGTCTGCCGCGCCGGCCGAAAAGCGAGTGGCGCAGGCCTTCTCGATTCCCGCCGTCGAGAAGCCGACGGTCGAACATTTTCCGACGGTGGTGGCGGCCTTCGAGGAGGTGCTGCGCGTTCCAGCGCGTGTGGTCGCCGTCGGTGAGTACCATCAGACGACGTCGACCGCCGCCATCCGCTCGTCGCTGTCGCGTTTTGCCGACGAGATCTTGCCGGCCCTGGCCAGGTCGGCGACGGACCTGGTGGTGGAAACCTGGATTGCGACCGGAGCTTGCGGCGAGAAGGAGACCAAGGTCGAACGGGAAATCGAGGCCACCACCCTTCGTCCGCCCGAGACCGAGAACGAAATTGTGACGTTGCTCAAGCGAGCCAAAGCCGCGGGGATGGCGCCGCATATCCTCTCGATGTCGTGCAAGGACTATCGCTATGTCACCGACAAGCAGGGCAATACCGATTTTGCCAGGATGCTCAAGCTCACGCGCGACCGGCTGCAAGCCGAGGTTGTTCGTTGGCTGCATGAACCGTCGGCGCGACCGGAAAGCATCGGTCGAACCGTCGCCATCTATGGGGGCGCCTTGCACAACGATCTTCATCCAGCCGCCGCGGACAAAGCCTACGCATTTGGCCGTGCGCTGTTTGCGAAGGCGAAGGGGGAGTATCTTGAAATCGACCTCGTCGTTCCAGAATACATCGTGAACGACCGTCGGCTGTCGAGCGAGCCTTGGTTTCGCCTTTTCAAGGAGAGCTCGAATGCCAGGGACGCACTGCTGATTCGGCGCAGCGAGCGTTCCTTCGTGATCCTGTTTCCGCCGTCCAGCGGCGCGGAGTCGAACAGCGCGGAGAGGAAATGATGCCAAGCTCGAAGCCCAAGATCAGCGACACCGTGATCGCCGCCATCGACGTCGGCGCCAACGCGGTTCGTTTGGAAATTGCGCGCGGCTTTCCCGACGGCAGCTTCGAGTCGGTGCACCAAGAAAGAGATCCGATCCGGCCCGGGGAAGGGTTGTTCCAGACCGGCGTCATTTCTGACCCTGTGGTCGACGGGTTGATCGGCGTCTTGCGGCGCTACGCGATCATCTGCAAGCGCCACCGTGCGCGTGTGCGTGCGGTTGCCACCAGCGCACTTCGCGAAGCTAAGAATCGCGACGAGATCCTCCGCCGGGCCAAGCTCGAAGCGGGGCTGGTGCTGGAGGTCATCTCGGGCAAGGAAGAAGCGCGCCTTATGTGCTTGGGCGTTTTGTCGGGCCGGCCGCCTAAGGCGCGGTCGCTGTGCATCGACATTGGCGGCGGCTCGACTGAGGTGGCGGGCGCGATCGGCGACAAACCCGTGAACCTGTGGAGCGTGGCCATCGGTTCGGTCCGTCTGACCGAGATCTTCAAGAGCCACCGCGAGGTTTCACCCAAGCAATTGCGCCTTCTGCGCGAGTTTGCCCGCGAGGCGGTCGAGGACTCTCTGCCGTCGGGAATTCGCGGCTTTCCTCGCATGGCCTTGGGCAGCTCGGGATCGATTCGCGCCATCATCGCCAGCGCGGCCGCGGAGGGCACCGCACACGCCACCTTCGAGCAGATTTCGCACGCCGTGGAAAAGCTGGCGCGCATGGATCCGGAAGAACGACGCAGGCGCTTCGACGACCGGCGGGCCGAGGTGATCGTTGCGGGTGCGGTGATTTTGGAAGCGTTGGCGCGCCACCTTTCCCTGCGCGCGGTGACCGCCGTCGACCGTGGCTTGCGCCACGGGGTCCTCGTCGATCTCGTGCGACGTCGATTTCGCGGCGATGACGATTCGTCGCTTTTCGACGCCGCGCGGGCGCTTGGCCGCCGCCTGTTCTTCGACGAAGCCCACGGCATGCAGGTCGCGGCGTTGGCGGGTGCTCTCTTTGATCAGTTGGCTGGGCTTCATCGCCTGCCGATGGCGGTGCGTCCCTTCCTGGAAGTCGCCGCGGTTCTGCACGACATCGGTCATTCGGTGAGCTACCCGAAACATCACCGCCACAGCGAATACCTCATTCGCAACGGCGACATTCCCGGGCTGTCCGATCGCGAGCGCGACATCGTGGCTCGTGTGGCGCGTTACCACCGGCGCAGCCACCCGGATCTAAACCATCCCGGCATGGAGGGACTTGCGCCTGGGGAGGCTCGCGTCGTGCGCAAGCTGGCAGCCCTGCTGCGAATTGCCGATGCTCTCGACCGCAGCCATGCTCAGCCGATCGGCAAGATGCGTGCCGAACGCAGCGACGGCCTGGTCATGCTGAAGGTGGTTACCAACGGACCGGCCGATCTGGAATTGTGGGACGTTGCCAACGAAGCCCAGCTATTCCGCAAGGTTTTCGGTGTCAAGCTGCTCGTTCATGCGACATCAGTACGCCGCAGCGCCAACGCCCAAGGCAAGAAACGTCGCAGAATTGTCACATGACATTTTGGAGCTTCCGGACCACAATTCCCTACCTTGAGCCCGCGCATTTCAAGCCAGGAGAAGTCTCAAGCTGATCCAGAACGCCCTGAATCTCAGCCGGGAAGGTTCTTTAACCGAGAGCTGTCGTGGCTGGAATTCAACGAGCGCGTGCTGGAAGAAGCGTGCGACACCAGTGTCGCCCTCGGGGAACGGATCAAGTTCCAGGGCATCGTGGCCAACAACCTCGACGAGTTCTTCATGGTCCGCGTCGCCGGGCTCAAGCAGCTAAGTGCGGGTGGCGTGCAGGAGGCGAACGCAGATGGGATGCCGCCCGCCGAGCAGCTCGCCCGCATCAGCGATCGAACCCATGCGATGATCGGCCGGTTGTATCAGAACTGGCGCGACGAGCTTGCGCCGGCCCTTACCGGCAAGGTAGGCATTTCGCTGCTGCGTCCGGCTGATTTGACCCAGGAGCAGCGCACGACGCTCGAGCGTCGTTTCTCGCGCGACTTGTGGCCGGTGCTTACGCCGTTGGCGGTGGACCAAGGGCATCCCTTCCCGGCCTTGCGTAACCGCAGCCTGAACCTGGCCATTCTGCTGCACAAGGAACGCCAGCGCGTAGCGCGCCGGCAGACGATTTTCGCGGTGGTGCAGGTGCCGTCCGTGCTCGACCGAGTGGTCGAGGTGGCCACTGGCAAGGAAGGCCAGGCGGCCTTCATTCTCCTCGAAGACCTGATTGCCATGCATGTGGGCGGGCTGTTTCCGGGCTTTCGGGTCGTCGGCTGCAGTCCTTTCCGTGTCACCCGCAATTTTGATCTATCGATCGATGAAGACGAAGCCGACGATCTGCTCAAGACCATTCAGCGCGAGCTGCGCAAGCGCGAACGCGGGCAGGCGGTGCGACTCGAAATTGCCGACGATTCACCGGCCGAGGTGGAAGGCTTGCTGCGTGGTGCTTTGCGTTTGGATCCGGCCGATGTGTATCGGATCCGCGGACCTCTGCGCCTCAACGATCTCACGTCGCTCGCCGCGCATCGGCAGTTGCGCGATTTTCACGCCGAGCCGTTCGCCCCGCAGCTGGTGCCGCAGTTGCATGAAGGGCAGATCTTCAAAACGCTCGCCGAGCGCGACCTGCTCCTGCATCACCCCTACGAATCCTTCGACCATGTCGTCGATTTCGTCTCGGAGGCTGCCGACGATCCCGACGTGCTGGCCATCAAACAGACCCTGTATCGCACGGGCGCCGACTCGCCGGTGGTGAGCGCGCTGATTCGCGCGGCTGAGAACGGCAAGCAGGTCACCGCCGTGGTCGAGCTGAAGGCGCGGTTCGACGAAGGTCGCAACATCGCTTGGGCAAGGGTGCTCGAAGAGTCGGGCGTGCACGTGGTGTACGGTCTCGTTGGTTTCAAGACTCACTGTAAGATTTCGCTGGTGGTCAGGCGCGAGCGGGGCGCCATTCGCCGCTACGTTCACCTCGCTACTGGCAACTACAACCCGGCCACGGCCCGCGTCTACGGCGACATCTCCTACATGACCGCGCGGGAGGATTTTGCCGACGACGCCGGCGCACTTTTCAACTTGATCACCGGCTACTCGGCGCCGCCGTCGTGGCGCCGGTTCGCGGTGGCACCGCTGGGCCTCAAGGAACGTGTCCTCGACCTGATCGAGCGCGAGAGAGCCTTTGGCAGCAAGGGACGCATCATCGCCAAGATGAATTCCTTGGTCGACCCGGATGTCATTCGTGCTCTGTACGCGGCATCGTGCGCTGGTGTGCGCATCGATTTGCTCGTACGAGGCATTTGTTGCCTGCAGCCAGGTGTCGTCGGACAAAGCGAGAACATTCGCGTGCTCAGCACCGTCGATCGTTTCCTGGAGCATGCGCGCATCTTCTATTTCGAGGCTGGTGGCAAGCGCGAGGTATACCTGTCGTCGGCCGACTGGATGCCGCGCAACTTCGTTCGTCGCGTCGAGGTGATGTTTCCGATCGACGACGAAACCCTGCGTGCGCGGATCCTCAACGAAATCTTGGCCACGCAACTCGCCGACAACGTGAAGGCGCGACGGCTGTGCTCCGACGGAACCTACCAACGGGTGGCGCCGGCGAAGGACGCGCCGCTGGTCCGCAGCCAGGAGCATTTCGTGAGGTTGGCCAGCCGGTCCGCCCACGCGATCTCCGCGAGCCGGCCGCGACTTGAGCCTTCGACGGACGACGGAGCACCCTTCCGACTTGCGGTGCCCGCCAATTTGCCCAAGCCCTCGGATGTTGTCAGGCCAGCGGAGGCACAAGTGCTGCGGACGCCGCCGCCGGTCCTGGTCTCCTGATCACTCAGAACGAATACACTCGGACGTAGTCGACGACCATGTCCATCGGGAAGCCGTCCTGAGCGATGGCCCCGCCCATGTCGCCGCCGATGGCCACGTCGAGAATGATGTACTCGGGCGTGGTGTAGAACGGCGAGCTCGTGCCGAAGCTGGTCCGCATCACCTCCTGGCCGTCGACCTGGATGACCAGATGATCGCTGTACCAATCTGCCGAATAGATGTGAAAATCGGTGCTGGCGGTGGCAGCGTCCAAGAAGTTGTATTGGACCTTGCGGTCGTCGCCAGAATTCGGCGAGCCATCGGCATACGCACTCGCGTAGAAATAACTCTTGTCCTGACCGTATTGCTCCATCAATGCGATCTCCCCGTTCTGCGGCCATCCGCCGCTGATCCCCATCATGACGATGCCGGGGAAGGAGCCAATGCCGGCGGGCAACTTCGCGCGGACTTCGATGCGACCGGTCTTGAACGAGAAGCTCGCATTGGCTCCGTTGGTGTCGATTCGCCCGGACGTGTACTCCGGGCCTGACTTCAGGCCGCGAATGACCACGTGTCCGTCACCATCGAGGTGGACGTTCTGCAGGCTGGCCGTGTATCTCTGCTTCTCGTTGTTGACTTGGCCGGCTGCCCAGGTGACGTAGCTCCACTTGCTTGTGTCGACGCCCGTGTTGGCAGCACCCTCGAATTCGTCGCTCCATACCAAGGTGAGCGGTGGTCGGGTATCGATCGTACTCTCGGCCGCCATGTCTCCGCGAACCTCCACCATGTCTTTCGATGGCCCATCTGCCATGTCGTAGGATGGGCCAGGAACGTCGCGAGCGATCTCACCTGCAAGGTCCAGTGCCGGGCGGTGGTCCGCACCGACGTCGAGGTTGTCGCCTGGGCGAGAATCGAATTCCTCCGGCACGTCGACCGCCGCGGAATCAACCGCGGGGCTGTTGGCGTCGAACGATCCACCCAGCCCTGTTGTGCCTCCCGTTTCCTGCCTGCCGCCCGTGCCCATCGTGGTCCCAGAATCCAGTGCCGGTTCGCCGCCTGCTGCGGCAACGGTTCCGGCCCCGTCGCTGGCGGCGGATCCGGTCCAAGCGTCCGGATTGGCCTCGGCCCCTTTTCCGCCAGTCGCGGTGACTGCGCCGTCGGCGGACATTCCTGCCGAGCCACTTTGGCCGCCAGAGCCCACCTGGTTAAGCGTCCGTGGCAAGCCGGAGGTCTTCACGTCGCAGCGCATCGAGAGGGCTACAGCCACGAGCAGCGAGAGTCGTTTGATTGCAGAACGCGCAGGGCTTGCCATGGTTACCTCGACAATACTTTGGCGTTACTGGGGCGAGCGAACAAGGAACGTTTGCCACTCTACGTTCGGTGCGGGCGCCGACAAAGGAAATTGATCTAGTTAGGCCCTTTTCGGCGTCACGACCGCTGTCAGGTAGCCCGCCGAAGGGCTGCGCAATCACGCCGCGGAGCGCGTGCTGCGGCCGGGCTGCACGGCGGAAATGAACTTGACGCTGCGGTTCTCTTCCTCGGCGCGTCGGAGCAGCCATTCGGTTTCGAACAGCACCAGGGGACGCTCCTCGACGTCGATCACGCAGGTTTGGCGCCCGGGCAATTCCAACTTGTCGTAGTTCAGGTCGGGACCTTCCAGCCAGCGCGCGTAACGGTACGGCAAACGGTCGAAGCCGATGCGAACGCCGTACTCGGTGAGCAGGCGGTGCTCGATGACCTCGAACTGCAGCACGCCGACCGCGCCCAAGATGGGATCGCGTTCCAGGCGCTTGCGGTCGAAGAAAAGCTGCACGGCGCCTTCTTCGGACAGCTGGTCGAGCCCTTTTTTCAGCTGTTTTCGCTTGAGCGGGTCGCTCAGGCGCACGCGCACGAAATGCTCGGGCGAAAAGCGTGGGATGCCTTCGAACTCCACGGGCGCGCCGTCGCAAAGGCTGTCCCCGATGCGCAACACGCCGGGATCCCACAGGCCGACGATGTCGCCGGAATACGCTTCGTCGACCACGGTCCTTTCCTGGGCCATGAATTGCACAGAACGCGACAGCGAGAGGATCTTGCCCGTGCGCACATGCTTGACGTCCATGCCGCGCACGAANNCGCGCCAGCGTCAGCGGCTTGCCCGTGCGCACGTGCTTGACCTCCATGCCGCGTACGAATTTGCCCGAGCAGATGCGCAGAAAGGCGATGCGATCGCGGTGTTGAGGATCCATGTTCGCTTGGATCTTGAAGACGAAGCCAGAAAAACTGGGAAGGTCGGGCTCCAGGGTTCCAGTCGTGGTCAGGCGCAGGCGCGGTGGCGGCGCCATCTCGACGAAGTGGTCGAGCAATGGCTCAAGGCCGCAGTTGGTCATCGCGCTGCCGAAAAACACCGGCGTCATCTGCCCGGCCAGGAATCGCTCGTGGTCGAAGGCCGTCCCAGCGGTTTCCAGCAATTCGATATCGTCGCGGGCCTTGCCAAGGCGTGTGGCGCCGACCCTTTCCATAAGCTCGGCATCGTCCCAGGCGGTCTCGTGCATGCCGATTCGCTGCGAACGCGACCCTTCCTCGAAAAGCAGAACGGCCTTGTGCCATCGATCGTAGACGCCAGCGAACAAATCCCCCGAACCGATGGGCCAGTTGGCGGGGCTGCACGGGATGCCGAGTACGCGTTCGATCTCGTCGAGCAGCTCGAAGGCATCCTTGCCGTCGCGATCCATCTTGTTGATGAAGGTGACGATGGGGATGCCGCGCATCCGGCAGACCTGAAACAACTTGATGGTCTGCGGCTCGACGCCCTTCACGCAGTCGATCAGCATGATGGCCGTGTCGGCCGCCGAAAGCGTGCGGTAGGTGTCTTCGGAAAAGTCGTTGTGCCCCGGGGTATCGAGCAGGTTCAGATGCCGCCCTTTGTAGTCGAACTGCAGCACGCTGCTCGACACCGAGATGCCGCGCTGCTTTTCGATTTCCATCCAGTCGCTGGCGGT
>PMLH01000382.1 GCA_003159055.1 Myxococcales bacterium | reverse complement strand
CATCACGGAAAGTCGCAATCTGAGTCGGCGGTTCCTGGAATTCTTCGAGTACGTAGGCAACGTGAGTAACGGCGTAACCACGCTCATCCGCGCACACGATATCGTTGACGCGTTCGACGCCCGAGCCATCCGCGTCGCCCGCGGAGCGGTCGAGTTTCATGATCTGAGCTTCGGCTACGGCGCGGGCCGAACCATCTTCGAGCGGCTGAACGTTCGCATTCCGGCTGGACAGCGGGTCGGCCTCGTGGGGCCCTCGGGGTCGGGAAAGTCGACCTTCGTCAGCCTGATACTCCGGTTGCACGAGCCGCTGCAAGGACGAATCACAATCGACGGAAATGACCTGCGCTCGTTCACACAACAGTCCTTGCACGAGCAATTGAGCCTGATCCCGCAGGACCCGAATCTGTTTCACCGTTCGCTGCGCGAGAACATTCGCTACGGCCGTCTGGACGCAAGCGACGCCGATGTCGAGGGGGCTGCTCGCCGCGCCCATGCGCACGAGTTCATCGTAGACATACCCGAGGGCTACGATTCGATGGTCGGCGAGNNCCGATTCTGATTCTCGACGAGGCCACGTCGAGCTTGGATTCGGTCACCGAAAAGGCGATTCAGGCGAGCCTCGACGATGCAATGACCGGAAAGACCGTCGTCGTCGTCGCCCACCGACTGTCGACCATCGCCCATCTGGACCGAATTCTGGTGTTCGAGAATGGTCGTATCGTGGAGGATGGTTCTCCGGCAGCGCTGCTTGCGCGAAAAGGGGCCTTTCATCGACTTTGGAAAGGCCAGGCGGATGGCTTCGTCTCCGAGAGATCTCTGGAGCGCGACAATCCGGTGGACCGTTTGCCGTCGTCGGCGAGCGCGAAGAGCGTGGCGGACAGCGGGGAAGAGCCGACTGATAGTCGCGATGCCGACGCATCGCTGGCCTCCAGCGCAGCTCATGCCGCGCGGCCTAGCCCGGTGGTGTTGTCCCAGAAGCAGCATTGTTGGCCAGATGCTGGAATTCCAACATCGAGACAGGCGGCCACGTCAAGGACAGTGCGACTTTCGTAGTCAGAACTCCAAACGAGGCTTGGCCCGCAAATTGCTCCACTGTGCTGGGTTCGGCTCTCGACAGACAAAGCAGGTATTACGGCTCTGAAAAGGCCGTCAATGCCCGGAAGCAGAAAGGACTCCTCGCGACCCATGAGAAAGCAACATGCACATCGTTACTCCGGCTGTGTCAGCCTCCTGCTGCCAGCGGTCATCCTGTTGGCAGGTGCGCGTGTGGACGCCGCGGAGACGCCCAGTCTGGCCGGCGCAGACAGCGGAAAGAGCGTCGCGGCGGAAGACCGAGCGGCGAACAAGACCGCCGAGGAAATCGAAAAGCTGCGCAAGGAGGTTAATGCGCTCAAGCAGGCAACCACCGCCAACGAACAGGCCGTGAAGGCCATCGATGAACGCACCGCCGAGGTGAGCACCCACAGTGACCTGGAGGCTCTGCGAGATATCGAGGAGGAGAATATTCTGCGCAGCATCGGATCGAGCTCGTCGCTTTCGCCTTACCAGGTGAACGGAGGTCTTCTGCACCTCGTGAATCTGACAGGAGCGGCAGGATTACTCTATACCGCGACACCCTGGAGTGGAGCCTCGAACAGCACCCGGTCACTGAGGATCTCTCAGGTCTCTCTGGCGCTGTCTGGTTACCTGCGACAGGACAGCGGGGCCGAAGGAGATGTTCGTTACAACGTGGCCTTTCTGGCCACGCAGAATCGGTACAATGCCGTCGCCAACTCCAGTCAATCGAGTGCTTCTTCGACCGCGGCGACGGTCAACGCAAGTACTCTGAACGCTACGTATCTCAATGCATCGGACGTTTGGGTCGCTTACGACGTCAAGACTACCAAGCTTGAGCTAGAGCCCCTCGCCACCTTATCCTTCCAGCTCGGGCAGTATCTAATCCCGTACGGAATAGAGGCGGTCTCGACCGAGAACAACCGACCTACCATCAATCAGGCGCAGTTCGTGTCGAGGCTTGGCTTCACCAATCGCGACCTCGGCCTGATCGCGACCGGTGGCCTTTGGCACAGAAACGATCCGTCGGCCACCACGGTTCCCCTGATCGGCTACACTCTTGGTATCTTCGATGGAGCCGGCCCCAACACGTTCGACACAAACACCGGCCTCGATGTGCTCGGCCGCCTGACTCTGTCGCCCTTCTATCAATACGCAGACAACTTCCGCAATCTGACGATCGGAGCGAACTGGTACGAGGGCAACTTATGGTCCAGTACGGGAACGCTGCCGAAGAAGCGGCGGCTTGGTGGAGATTTTAGCTGGCTACGCAAGCCGTTCCTGTTGACCGCGGAATATGTGTACAGTAAAGACGGGTACGACGGCCGAAACGCCCCTGCGAAGGGAACCGGAGCGGCCCCGACGGCGACCGCGGCCAAGGCAAGCACGTTTGTCGGCACGCTGTTCTTCACACCAAACACGCTGCCGGACTTCCAGCCCTGGGTCCGCTTCGATCTGTGGCGGCCCTGGCCCTACACCAATCTCACGGATGCCCAAATCACCAGCGCCAATGCTGCCGGCAACTGGGGCAACCGACGCGACGCCTACTCGGTCGGTTTCAACTGGTTCATCTGGGCCGTTGAGCCGATTGTGAGGCGCTCGTACGCGATGTCGGAAACCTGGCGGGTGCTCAAATTGCAGGCGAGCTACACGCGGTATCGCCAGGAAGCATTCAGCGGCGCGAAGAACCAGATTGATGCGAGCCTAATTGGGTCGTTTTAGCCGGCAGGACGCATCGACGCTTCACCAGAGAGAAAACTGAGGTCGAGCAGAATGGAAAACCTTGAAGGACTGAACAGACACGAGCTTCTCTTCGTAGACGGCAAGCGTGGGGTGCAGCGTGGGGAGGGTGGCAGAGGGAAGAAGGCCAAGGAAGTCCCGTCTGCGGTGACTCGCAATGCGGAGGTACAGGCGGGTGAGAAGGCTG
>PMLH01000404.1 GCA_003159055.1 Myxococcales bacterium | reverse complement strand
AGCCGGTCCCGAAGACACCCAAACGGCGACGCGGAGACTTTTGCCACGGGCTGCTAGCGCTCGAGCCGCGAGATGCGAACCGTGGCGTTCGCGTCGTTCTGAAACTCGACCAGGGCCTGCCGGGGACGGTCGGGCCAGATCTCGAACTGGGGCATCGGCTTGTGCGTGGTCAGGTCGATCTGTTGGACCAGGTAGATGTCGTAGAACAGGTGCCGTGCCCATGCGTCGAGCAGTGCCCCATCCTGCTTGGCTGAGTCGTAGTCGAGGGCCCCGTATTCCATGACGGTGTAGAGGCCCGGGCGATCCACGATGATGAGGATTCGCTTCTCGTGCAGGCTTTCAAAAAAGCGCCAGGTGGTGGCGGCTTCGCGGGTCAGGGTCAGCTCGTTCAGGATGCGATACTCCGAGGCGACGGGCAGGTAGATAGCGAAGAGCGCGGCCGACACCAGCACCGTCAGGAACGGGCGAAAGCGCTTGAGGAGCTGAACCAGCGCCCAGGCGGCCGGGAACGAGAAGAAGGTGTCGATGGTGATGACCAGACGGGACGCTGCCGGGTGCTGCGCTCGGCCCCAAACGTAGGTGAAGACGATGACCAGCTGCAGCACCATCCAGCCGATGACCATGGCCCCGAATTTCAGATTGGGCGCCTGCCAGTCGCGCGCGGCGACCCGCCGAATGCACCAGATAAGCCCAAGCACGCAGCCAACCACGCCGAGCGCAATCACCAGGGCCGAGTGTGGCGGGTGGAAGTCGAACGGCGACAAGATCGGCTTGAAGTAGTCGCTCGAGTTCTGCAGGAAGTTGTGCAGGCTGAAGGTGACGGCACCGGGATCCTGCTCGGGCACGTTGCCGCGCAAGATGGACTGCCAAATGCGCGGAAGCAAGAATGCCGGAGAGAGGGCATAGACCAACGCGAATGGCTTGAGGTAGCTCCACTTGACCAGCCGGAACAGCAGCAAGAGAGCCACGACGGGCGGCACGAACAGGGCGGTTTCGTACCGGATCTCTGCGAACATGCACAGGTTCATCCACAAAACCGCGAGCCGTTCTGCCGAGGGCTCTTTGCTGTGGGCGAGGAAACTATGGGCGACGAGCAGCGTAGCCAGGGCAGCGAGAAAATCGAACCCGCCTGACCGCATGGAAATCAGGGTGATGGGATGCACCACCACCAGGAGGCAAGCGACGACCCCGAAAAGCTCGCCGCCGACCGACTTGGCAATCCGGTAAGAGACCAGGACGAAGACCGGCAGGGTCATCAGATTGAACAGAAAGACGTTGGTGTACGAATAGCCTCGCAGAACGTGGATGAGGCTGACCAAGAAGGGGAACAGCGAAGGCCGGCGATCGATGACCACGCCGGCGTCCCAGAAGTTGTCGTAGTAGTACTTGCCCGTGGTCGTGAACGTGGCGGTCTTGCTGAAGAAGAAGTTCTTCGACGTGCCAAGCAGATTGGTCTCGTCGGAAAGAACGCGCAGGGCAGGGTGAATCGCCAAGCCGGCGATGGTGGTGACGACGACCGCGGCGATGATCCCAGCCTTGTTTTCCTTGATCCAGGCGACGAGGTCGCCCATTCGTAGATTGCGGGCGGCGTACAAATACATCGCGGCCCAGGTCACGACCGTGACCATCAGGAAGTAGTAGGTCGTGTGGATGAAGAGCGGCTCGGCGTAGGCGCGTTGTGCCACACTGACGGTGAGCAAGGCCAGTAGCAGAAGCGGCAGGGCCACCAGAGCGACGGTTTTCGCGATGGAGGCGAACTTGTTTGTGGAGGTAGGTTGAGAGCTCATAAGCGATAATATCCTATCATGGCGAGTCGCCTCTCGCCCCGGACGACCTAGCAACGTCGGAGGATGAGCGACAGGGTCGCGACGATGCCGACGAGGATCGCCACTTTTTCCAGGGTCTTGGCCGAGAGTCTCCGCCCGACCGCCGCCCCGATGAGCCCGCCCACGATCGCACCAGCCCCGAGCGCCAGTCCATCGCTCCATCGAATCGCGCCGGCGGCGGTGAAGAATATGCTGGCGACGCCATTGGTGGTCGCAGCAAGAAGATTCTTTACGGCGTTGCGCTCGTGAAAGCTGGCCACACCGTAGAGGCCGAGGGCAGCAAGCATCAGGATGCCCATGCCCGCGCCGAAGTATCCGCCGTAGACGGACACCAGGAATTGCGCGGCAAAGAGGACCGTCGTGCGCTGTGCAGACGCCGGTTCGGATGCTTGCGTGCGCGGACGCGTGAGCAGCGCCTTGCCGGCTAGCACGGCAGTGGCGAACAGGATGAGGTACGGCACGAACGCAGCGAAGACTTTGCTGGGCGTGGCCAGGAGCAGGGCCCCGCCGCCGACACCGCCCAGCACGGCGGCCGGAACCAGGACCTTGAGCAAGCGTGGAACGGCCGCGATCTCTCGCCTTAGCCCCCAAGCCCCGGCCAGCGAGCCGGGCCACAGCGCGAGCGAGTTGGTGGCGTTGGCGATGATGGGATCGCGGCCAGCCCAAAGCAGGATTGGGTAGGAAACCAAGGTGCCGCCGCCAGCGACCGAGTTCAAGATGCCGGCGCCGACGCCACCGAGGAAAATAGCGAGGTAGTCGAATCCGAAAATGGTTTGCACGATTGTCTCAGTGCGCGGAACGCTAGCAAAATGGGGTCAGGCCGGCTACGGAAGACTGTCCGTCACAATGATGCTACGATCGTCGTGCCATGAAGCGACTCTGCATCGCCCAAGCCGTCTTGCTCGNNGCAACATTGGTTCTCGGCACCGGCTCTGCCCATGCGCAGCCGGCGTGCAGTGGCAGTCCGAACCTCAACCAGGTCTGCATTTCTCCGAGCCCCGCCGCGACCCAGTTTGCCGGGACGCTGGGGACCACCCCCGAGCAGATCACGAACGACATCCTCGCGCAAGTGAACGGCCTCTTCCAAACCACCGACGTGGCTTCCTTTCTTCGTGATTTCCAGAACGCCCAGGCTTTTTCTTCGAAGGGGCTGGGCGTGGATTACGCGTCCGAGACGACCCGAGTCGAGGTCGGCGCGACGATCAGCTTTGCCAGCAACGTGGACAAGGCGTACAAGCCCTCGGGCTCGTCCACCGATCCGCCCATTAGCGGCGGTGGTGCCAACTTCTCTTTGATGGGCGGGCTTGGTTTCGGGATGTTTGGCTTCGAGCCGCTGATGCTTTTTGGCAACTGGTTCAAGGGCAGTGCGACCCTGGGCCAGCTCAACGGCAGCTACAACAACTGGGGCATGCACGGGCAGCTTCGCCTGTTCGGCCCTTCACGCCAGTCTTCGGCCGTGAAGCTCCTGGTCCGATGGGGCGGCATTGCGATCACCAGCGGTGCTGACTATTCACGCATGACCTTGAGCGCGGGAAAGAAGATTCAGTCGTCCTTCGCCCTGCCGTCCTACGCGGTTGGGGCTCCGCAGGGCTCGGTTTCCGTCCAGAGCAGTGGCACGCTGACCTTCGCCCTCGAACAGACGACTTGGAGCGTTCCGCTGGAGGTGACCACCAGCTTGCGCCTGCTCTCGCTCGTAACCTTGTACGGCGGGTTCGGCTTGGACTTTCAGCTCGGTGGAGGCAGCGATGTCCACATTGACATGCAGGACGCCGCTCTCTCCGGCAGGATTCCGGGAACCACGGCCACGGACCTGGGAACCGCCTCGATCAGCGTGAATCAGCACGTCAGTCCAAGCCCGGCCAGGCTGCGCGAGATTGTGGGGCTTCAGCTCGGTATCTTCGACGTGGTTCGTTTCTTTGTGCAGGTCAACACCACGGGAAGCAGCCCCATGCTGACGAGCGTGGCAGCCGGCCTGCGCGTCGGGATCTGATTCAACC
>PMLH01000184.1 GCA_003159055.1 Myxococcales bacterium | reverse complement strand
CATCGGACTTTTCAGACACGCTCTCAGCCCGGGCTCCAGCCGCCAAGCACGACGGTCGGATCGCGCATCGAGCTTGCCTGGCTGGCGCTGATCTGGGTTCCGCCGGTTCGTCCGCTGGTGTCGAGCAATTTTCCCGAAGCATCGGTGCTCTGGTATTCCCAGAAGCGCAGCGAGGATGTGGCGCTGCCGTCGGTGACCGTCCAGCCCGCCGCTGCGATGCCGGTCATCTCGCAATTGATGTACGCGACATGGCTGCCTGGATACGCGCTGACGTCGATGCGCGCGAGCATATTGTTCTTCGACACCGAATCGACGGTCAGCTTGCAGTCGACGAACACGTACCCGTAGGCGCCGACATCGTTGCGCGATTGCACCAGCACCCCCGAACGTCCCACGGTTCGAATTTCGCACTTGTTGAAATAGGCGATGCCCGTGCCCCACACGTAATCGACGTTGCCGACGATCAGGCAGTTCTCGGCGTAGATGCGCCCTTCCCACAGCAAGGTGTCCTGCAGGCTCCGGATGTCGGCATCGCGAATGATGCACTTGTCGCAGCCTTTCAGGCGAAGCGCCTCCGCCTGGGTGCCGTCCTGGGGGGTCAGGTTCTTGATGGTCAGGTTTTCGATGACGAGGCCATTCGTGCTGTCGAAGCCCAGGAGCGCCCGATTGCTGGTGCCGCCGCCGCTGCCTTGCTGGGCGTTGTTGTTGGTGCCGACGATCTGGGTCTTCGCGCGATCGGCACCTCGCAGGGTGATGTTGCTCTTCTTCGAGACGTGCATGATCTCGTGGTACGTGCCGGCGTTGATGGTGATGACGGCTGCTGCTGTGTTGTTGGCTGGCAATGCATCGGTCGCGCCCTGCACGGTGCAGAAAGGTCCGGAGCCATCGAGCGCCACGGTCAAGGCAGACAGGTCGCTCGGCGCAGCCGCGGCGGTGGTGAAGCGCCAGGCAGCCCCGCCCGTGATGGCCAGGCTGCCACCACCGGGCGGTTTGATGGCGCCAGAATCGACGGTGACATAGTACGTCTGCCCATAGCCGAGCGCCTTGGTCTTCAAGTAGATCACCGCATCGTTGCCGTCGACGTACGCCGGTCGCAGGCTCACGAACTGCGTGCCGCCAATCGTGTCGGTGACGGTCGATGCGGCCATGTCGACCGAAGCAACGGCAGCTCCGGACTCATTGAAGACTTGGACCTTCCCCGTTGTTCCCAAGCTGGGGGCAGCCGGGAAGGTGATGCGCAGCGGGGGATCCGGGCAGACGTTGGTGGCACCTGGCGAGGGAAACAGCCCAGCCACGCCGGCTGGCAGGCTGACCGTCGAGCCCCCGGCCCCGGTACCGCCCGCTGCTGTGCCTCCGCTTCCGCGACCGCCACTTCCGCTGCCTCCGCTTCCGCTGCCACCCATCCCGGCGTCCATGCTTGTCCCGCCGCCGTTGCCACCCCCGCCAGCGCCTACGAGCCCGGTCCCCCCGCCTCGCCCGTCTGTTGCGGTCGTGCCGCCGCCTGGCGTGCCCGCAGAACCGCCGCGACCTGTTCCGCCGGAACCGGCAAGACCTGCGTCGGCGCCAGCTTGTCCGCCCGCGCCTCCACGCGTCCCCGCGGCACTGCCCGCCGCCGACGTGCCGCCGGTATCGAGATTCCCGCCGGACCCGACTGCGCCCCCGGAAGCGGCGCCTCGCGCATCGGTCACCGCCCCGCCGCTCGGGGGCCCCGGTTGGGCTGGCCCGGCCGATCCGCAAGAGGCGATTCCGACCACGAGGAGGACACGGGCAACCGCGAAGCGCCGAATACCAGAGGTATTCAAGCGAGCGGCGACGCAGCAGCCGGCTCCGAAGACGCCCGAACGGCGACGTGGAGACTTTTGCCTCGGGCTGCTCGGGGCGGTGCGGCCGTACGCCATGACTCCAGTCTGCGCCATTTTCTTCCTGCGTTGAAATAGGAATCGGCACCCATGTCGTCGGTGCCGGTGGTCCCTTTCCCGTAGGTGAGTATTGCTGTCCGAATGGCTATAGTCCTACGCCGACGACATGACCCTGAAGACCCGGCTCTCAAGAGCGCAGCCTGCCATCGCAATCTGCCTTGGCAATCGGCTGGCTTTGTTTCTGTTCGTGTACTTGGGGCTCGTCCTTTATGGTGACGTCGAAAGCACGCTGCGGCCGTTTCCGCAGAACCTGTTTCTCGACGGATGGTTTCGCTGGGATTCGGGGCACTACTTTGTGATCGCACGAGATGGCTACGCGCTCGACCCGAACAGCGTGCAGCAGCGGACGAACTTTTGGCCGCTCTATCCGATGCTGGTTCGGATCTTGAGTTGGGCGCTCGGCAGTCCATTCATCGCCGGTCTTGTCGTGTCGAACGTAGCCCTTCTGTGTGCATGTGTGCTGCTTTTTCGCTGGGTGCGCCGGCGGTTTGGCCAAGCGGTGGCCGCGCGGACCGTGACCCTGCTCTTGTGCTGTCCGTTTTCGTTCTACTTCAGCGCCATGTACACCGAATCCGTGTTCCTGCTGGTCGTTTTGGGGGCGTTCTATTTTTCGCAACGGAATCGGTGGATGCTGGCCTCGCTGTGTGTCGCAATGGCCGGCGCCACCCGCCTGGTGGGCGTCGTGGTCGTCATTCCCGTGGTCATAAGCTACGCGCAAGCGCACCGCTGGAGACTGTCGACGGTTCGATGGGACGCCCTGTGGCTTCTCGTGGGATTCGCCGGACCTTTGAGCTACATCCTATTTCTGCACCTTCAGTTCGGCGATGGGTTTGCGTTTCTTCATTCGCAATGGGTTCCTGGTTGGGGAAACGACTCTGCGTGGTCGAGACTGGCCTCGCTCCTCGGCACGGCGAGAGACTGGCAACATCTGGCCACGGGCAAATTCGATTCCATCGCGGCCATCAACCTCGTGTTTGGTGCATTGACCGTCCTCGTCTGCCTGATAGCCTTTCGCCGGATTGGTCTTGCCGCCGGGGCGTGGGGCGTGCTCACGATGGTGATTTCGATGCGCATTTGGGCATCGTCGGGCCGCTACGCAGCGGTCGTGTGGCCCATGTACCTTGGCATCGCGCTGATGACCGAGCGTCGTCCCTATCTCTATCAAGGCATCGTCACCGGGCTGTGCCTACTGCAGGCGCTGCTTGCCTTCTGGTTCGCGCACGGCCACTGGGTGGCGTAGCGAAGAGGCTGAATCGCCGCCCCTGCTGGTCAATATCAATCAAGGGAGTTACTGCGCCATGTTGATCTGGGCGGCCTCTTGCCTCAATTCGGCGACGAGGTTCGGGCGCAGGTCCACCTCGCCGTAGCGCACGGATGTGTAGGCCTCGGTGAGGCGCGAGAATGCGGGTGCGCCTTCCAGGCCGGCCTCGCGAATGCGCGCCAGGTACTCGTGTGGCGTTTCACTCGGCCGTCGCGGAAGGCCCGCAGACGCCAGCCGCCCAAGCAGCGCTTGGTAAAGACGGACGATGGCCTGGTCGGCGCGTGTCTCATGCGCATTTCCACCGCCACGATGCTTGCGCCAGCCCATGAAGCGTTTTCGTTGACTGATGACGATCGCAACCACAATCACCAAAACCGCGATCACCAGCGCTTGTTTTCTCGTCAGCGGCGTGGGCGCGCGACCGGGAAGATAGCCGTGACTGCGCCAGCCCAGCTTCTGGCCGAGCCGCTGCGCGAGCAGGAACTGCTGGCTGGCACTGTACTCGACCACCCAACGCCCCCAGAACAGCTCGGCGGAATCGAGCACCTGGCGCAAGGTCCCCATGTGTGATGGGCGGGCCAGCGACGGGGTTGCATCCACACGCACCCAACCTTCGCGCCCGAGGTAGGCTTCCACCCAAGAATGCGCGCGATTCTCCCGTACCGTGACCGTGCCGCGCATGGCGTTCCATTCGCCGCCGAGGAAGCCGTTGACGTAGCGGGTGGGGACGCCGCCCAAGCGCAACAAGATCGCGGCGGCCGAGGCGAAGTACTCGCAATGGCCTGCTTTCTCGGCGAAGAGAAAGTCCTCCAGTGGATCGGCGATGCGGTCATCGCGTCTCAAGTTCGTGGTGTAGCCGTGGGTTCGCTTGAGCCAATCGACCACCGCTTGCACTTTGGCCGCGGGCGAGCCGAGCCCGGCCGTGATTTGGTTGGCCAGGGCCGACACGCGCGGGGCCAGCGAGGCCGGCACGCGCAGGTAATTGTCGAGCGCACCTTGGGGCAATTGTTCTTTGGGATACGAGATCTGTTGAGAATTGTCGTGGCCTGGGGCGCGCGACAGCACGCGGTAGCGCGCCCCCAAAAAGTCCGTCATCGCCTGCCGGCGATCGTAGGGATTGGCGGGGTTGATGCGAAACATGCGCAAGGAAACCTCGTCGGACCAGCGCCCCTCGAAATCGGCGGCGGTAAAGGAGCCGACCGGGATGGGCGGCGTTTCGAAGAACACCGGACGGTCGATAGCGAAGGCCACCGGATGGGTGAGCGCCACGATTTCTATGGATTGTTCGAAGGTGCCCTGCAAGGCCGCCTTGCGCCCGAGCGGAGGATTGATTGCAAACGGAAAGGCCAGCTGGTAGCTGCGGCTGGTGTCGCCGGCCACCTGCGAGGGCACAAGCTGCGTGCGCGCTTTGTCCTCGCGCGAGCGCAGCCATTGGCCGCCGTCGTACACGTCGTACACGGTGCCACGCCAATAGAGTCCTGAGATGACTCGCTCCCGATCCTCATCGGTGGCCAAGGCGGTGATGGTGGGAATCTGCGAGCGGAGAACGACGGTTTGGTTGTCGCTGGAAATCAGGCCGTGCATGCCCAGCTTGACCTCGTCGGTGAAACCGGCGATTCCGACCTGCCGCCGCACGCCGCCCAGGATGAAGCCGAGGCCCACACGCGGCACGAGCGCGAAGACCAACGAAGAGCCGAGCAGCACCGCCAGCGCGACCGCGCCGGTCGTTGCGAAGAAATGCGCCCCGACCACGCGGCGCGAGTTCAGAACACGTGTCGCGGTGACCTGTTCGGTGCGGTTTTCGCTGGCGTGACGGACGATGTAATTGTCCTCGATCTCGCGGCGAAGGTGGAAAAGGATCAGGGTCCACGTGGTGAGCACGACGTAAAGGCCGAACCCGACGATGAAGATCACGCCGGTGGCCATCCACGAGGCGGCCAGCATCACCAGAAACGACATGATGAAGACCTGCAGGTAGTCGCGGTTGCTCCTGCGTTGGCACAGCTTGACCACCAGGAGGAAGAGGACGAAGCCCAGGAACGGCGACAGGTCGACGTCGGGGAAACTGCGGGCGACTTGGAAGACCGCGACCGCGAGAAACACGAGCACGATCGTGTTGAGCAGAGGCGTGGCACGGTCGACCCAAGCACCGAGGCGTGTGCCGGCATCGGTGTGCCACGACAGTCCGACCCCGAGCACGATGAGAACCAGCGTCACCAGAGACAGAGCGCTGGCCGAGGCGAGGGTAAAGATCGACGTGACTGCGAGAAGAAAGGTTGCGGCTTTGTGGGCGGTGCGGAACCTCATGCGATTCTCCGCGGCGCATGGCCCGAACCGACCTTGACCCGCGGTTGGCCAGGCGCGGGGATGACCGTCACGGTGTTTTCTTGCCGATGCTTTGGGCCCATCTTCGGTGCCAGGGCATCGGCCGTGGTCATCTGCACGAGGGCCAAGCAGCGAAGGATCGCCCCTGCATTTTCCGCGTTGGGCGGAATGAAGGTGTCGCCGGTCCAAAGCCCAACGCGCAGGCCGTGGCGCAGGAGCTGCAGAGCCAAGGACGCCGCGTGGGAAACCGCGCTCTCGAATGCGTCTGCCACGCTCTTGTCGACCGCTGTTTCCAGAACGATGACGACACTGCGACCGGTCTCTTCTTCGAACTCGCGCACGAATGGGCGGCCGCGCCGCGCGGAGGTGCGCCAGTGAATGTCGCGTGGGTCGTCCCCGCCTCGCAGCTCTCGCAGTCCGTGAAAATCGCCGCTGCGGGCGCGGGCGGGACTTTGCCGTTCGCCAAGCTCGGCCAGCTCCGCACGCAAGGCGAGGTCCGCAACCGGGACCAGGGCAGGGTACACCAGAAGCTCGGCCGGGGATTCGATGTCGATCGATCGCCGCAGCAGCCCGAAGGGGAAACGGGTGGAAAGGCGCAGACCGTTCAGACGGTGAAGCCCGCGCGTCGGGAGGGTCCTTCGGTAGGATGTCGCTTGCTGGCGACGGGCGGGAATCTTGAGGAAGAAGCAGCGGCGATCGACCGGCTTTCCGTCTGCGGCCAGGTCCTCCGCTTCGAGGGAAAAAGTGGCGATGCGCGACTTGCAATTGCGAACCGCGATGCCCATCAGAAATGGGGTGCCCGCGTAGATCGCGTACGGAAGATGGCGGCCCACGGCGAGGCGCCGCATGCACGCCTCCGAAATCACGCCATTGGCGATCAGCAGACAGAGCAGCATGCCGAAGATGAGGAAGAGTAGGTTGATGCCGCCGTTGACAGCGGCAAAGCCGAGCAGCAACGTTGCTCCGATGAACCACTTGCCCTCGCGGGTCAGTCTAAACTTGCGGGGTGGGCGGAACCAACGTCGGAGGCGTGTGCGAAGCCGGCTGGCCACGACAGCTATCCCGGAATGGGCACCCGGCCGAGGATGTCCGTGATGATCCGTTCGGCTTCTTCGCGAGCACGCCCGGTCGAATCGAGTTGATTGGCGAGCACCAACCGGTGTGCGAGCGCAGGCAGGGCAAGGACCTTGAGGTCGTCCGGCAAAACGTAGCTGCGGCCGGCCACCAGGGCCGCCGCGCGCGCGAGGTTCCGCCAGGACAGTTCGCCACGCGGAGAAATGCCGAGGGAAAGAAACGGCGAGCGACGGGTTTCGTGGGCGACTTCGACGATGTAGCCCGCCAGCTCCGGCGAAAGCTTCACGCGGGCTGCCGCTTCCTGCAAGGCCACGACCTCCGCGAGCGACACCACGGATTGGACCTTCGCCAGCGCCTCGTCGGCGAAGGCTGGTGCTTCGAGGAGCAGTGCCTGCTCGGTCTGGGCTGAAGGATAGTCGAGGCGAATCCGCAGAGAGAAGCGATCCATCTGCGATTCCGGCAATGGATAGGTGCCGTAATGTTCCTCGGGATTCTGGGTGGCGACCACCAGAAAGGGCGGGGCGAGCGGATAGGCGACGCCGTCGACGGACACCTGGTTGTCGTTCATCGCCTCAAGCAGCGCGCTTTGCGTGCGCGGCGTGGTGCGATTGATTTCGTCGGCGAGCACGACGTTGGCGAAGAGCGGGCCAGGCTTGAACTCGAATTTGCCAGCTGCGCTGTCCAGCACCGACACGCCGATGATGTCCGAGGGCAGAAGATCGCTGGTGAATTGGATGCGGTGAAAGCTGCCGCCGATCGACGCGGCCAAGGCGCGCGCGAGGGTGGTCTTGCCGACACCCGGCACGTCCTCGATGAGCAGGTGTCCGCGTCCAAGCAGGGCGAGCACGCAGTTGCGGATGGCCTCCGGCTTGCCGCGAATAACTTGCGCCACGTTGCCTTCCAGTCGTTCGATAGTATCGGCAACGCTTTTTAGGGGTTCGGCCGCCATCAGCCGGCTCATCCGTCAATCATACAACGCGAATGCCCGGCCCGCATTATTCACAAGCTTCACCAGGTCGATCTCTGCGCGGGCCAGGCATCACGAACGCGTGCGGAGCCTG
>PMLH01000059.1 GCA_003159055.1 Myxococcales bacterium | reverse complement strand
GGGTGTCCGCGGTGGACTTGCCTCTCCTCGGAAGAGGAGTACCATGCCCCCAACGCCATGGAGGTTCATCGGCCCCTGGTTCGTGGCTTGGTTTGGCTGGGACATCTCTTGATTCTGGCCGGAGCGACAGCGGGGGCGACGATTGCTCTGCAGGTTCTGGGTGCGCCGGAAGCGCTGCCGCGCTTGGAGCTGCCGCAGCTTTTCCCGTTTGCTTCCATGTCGCTATCGATCGACGGGCTTTCGGCGTTCTTTCTCCTGGTCGTCGCGCTGGTGGCAGCAGCAGCGGCCATCTACGGTCCGTCGTACCTGGACGCGCACGCGAAGGCGCCGCTGCTCCAGACGGTGGCGCTGGCCGGTTTCGTCGCGTGCATGGCTCTCGTGTGCTGCGCCGCCGACGGGCTGACATTCCTGCTCGCGTGGGAAGGCATGACGCTTGCGAGCTACATGCTTGTCGTGTGCGACACGCGCAGCGAAGAAAACGTTCGCGCAGGGCTCTTGTACCTGGTGATGGCGCACGCGGGAACCGCGGCGCTGCTGGTGGTGTTTCTCACGCTGGCGGATCGGGCGCAGGGTTTCGACTTCGTCGCGTTGCGAACAGCCGCACGCGGCCTTAGCGAGGGAACCCGCACAACCCTGTTCATGGTTGCCCTGGTCGGGTTCGGCGCCAAGGCGGGCGTGGTGCCCTTGCACGTGTGGCTGCCCAAGGCTCACCCGGCTGCGCCCAGCCATGCCTCGGCGCTGATGTCCGGCGTCATGCTGAAGGTCGCTCTGTACGGGATCTTCCGCTTTGCTTTCGATCTGCTGGCACCCGAGAGTGGCCCCTTGCCAGCCTCGTGGGGCTGGACCGTGCTTCTGCTGGGCAGCGTATCTGCTGTGATGGGCGTGCTGCTCGCCCTGCAACAGCACGACCTCAAGCGCCTTCTCGCCTTCCACAGCGTCGAAAACGTGGGCATCATCTTGATCGGTGCCGGCGTCGCCATGTTGCTTGCCAGCGGTCGTGGCCCGCAACCCTTGGCCACGCTAGCCCTGGCCGCGTCGCTGCTGCACACCCTGAATCATGCGGCCTTCAAAGGGCTGCTCTTCCTCGGGGCAGGCAGCGTGATCAAGGGAACCGGCGTGCGCAACATGGAAGAGCTGGGCGGGCTCGCGCGACGCATGCCCTGGACGGCTTGGCTGTTCTTGCTCGGCGCCGTCGCCATTTCTGCCCTGCCGCCGCTCAACGGATTCGTGAGCGAGTGGATGACCTTCCAGGCCCTGCTGCTCGGCGGCGCGAGGCTCGGCGGCGCGTCCGGGTTGCTCGCCGGTGTTGCAGCGTCGATGCTGGCACTCACTGGCGGTCTGGCGGCGGCCTGCTTCGCCAAGGCGTTCGGGGTCACCTTCCTCGGCCGCCCGCGCTCGGCGCACGCCGAACACGCCGTCGAATCGCCCGCACCGATGATTGCCGGCATGCTGCTGCTCGCGGTCGCCTGCGTCGCGCTGGGCTTGGCGCCTGGCTATGGAATGTGCTTGCTTGACCGGCCCACGGCAGAGCTACTCGGCGGTCTCGGCGCCAGCGCCGTGGTCACGGCACACGGCCCGCTCGTGCTTTCGGCCGGCGGCATGTCTGCGGCGCCGCAAGCGACGTCGATCTCGGTCACGGCCGTCGCCGCCTTGATGGCCGGGCTGGCCGCTTTTGCGTGGATCCTTCGCGGCTGGCCGCGCAAGGCCGGGCGCAGGCTCGCGCCCACCTGGACCTGCGGCATGACCCCCACCAGTCGCTTCGACTACACGGCGACGGCGTTCGCCAAACCTTTGCGCCTCATCTTCGCGGCGGTCTACCGGCCACGTCGGGAAGTTGCAAAAGAAACGGGCTCGTCACCCTACGTGATCAAGAGGATGAGCTACACGGGCGAGGTGCAAGACCTCGCCGAAACCATGTTCTACGCGCGACTCAAACGCTGGATCACGCAGATATCCCACGGCATCCGCGTCTACAGCACCGGCCGAATCCATGGCTACATCGCCTTCGTGTTGGTCACGCTGGTGGTGACCTTGCTCCTGTTCGCAAAGGCCTAGATCATGGATGTCCCTGCACATACCGCCCTAACCGCCGCCCAGGCGGCCCTGCTGGTGTTGCTCGGGCCTCTGGTCACCGGGTTCATCCAGAAGGTCAAGGCGCGCCTGCAGTGCCGAAAGGGCGCAAGTCTCTGGCAGCCGTATCGCGATCTCGCAAAGCTCTTACGCAAGGGAACCGTGCAAAGCGATACCGCGAGCCCGTTCTTCCGCGCCATTCCGGTGTTGGTTCTGGCAGCCACGCTGACCACGACGGTCATGTTGCCCGTGCTCTGGGCTGGGGCGGACCAGCCGCATTTGGGCGATGCCATCTTGCTCTTGGCTTTGCTTTCCCTGGCACGCTTCCTCTGCGCGATTGGCGCGCTCGATGCAGGCGGCGCGTTCGGCGGCATGGGGGCCTCGCGCGAGATGACCGTCGGGCTTCTGGTCGAGCCGGCCCTGATGATGGCGGTGTTCTCGGTCGCAGTCGCAGGCGGCTCGACCGCGCTCGGCGACTTGGCCTTGCGGCGTGACACGCTGCCGGCGTTGGCCTGGCAGGCGTCCGACCTACTCGCGTTCTTCGCGATGCTGGTGCTGGCCCTGGCCGAGACCGGCCGCATTCCGGTGGACAATCCCGACACGCATCTCGAGCTCACCATGCTTCACGAGGGCATGTTGCTCGAGCATTCCGGCCCCGGGCTTGCTTGCATTCTGCTCGCGACCCACACCAAACAGATCGTGATCTTGACCCTGGTGGCGGCGTTGTTCTTCCCGCTCGGCTTGGCGCCGATCCAGTTCCTGCCGGCGGACATCGGCATCGCGCTTGCGGCTTTTGCAGCCAAGGTGCTGGCCCTGGCGCTGTTCCTCGCTGTAGTCGAATCGTCCTACGCGAAACTGCGATTTTTTCGTGTACCGCAATTCTTGGGCCTCGGCCTGGTGTGCGCCTTCCTGGCGCTGGCATTGAGGATTCTATGAACGCGCTTCTCGCCGCCCGTCTCATCAACGTGCTCGGAGCCTTGCTCCTCTTCACGATGTTGCTCATTCTCGCCTCCGGGCAGCTTTACCGCGCCATCTTCGCGGTCGCCGCACAGGCGGTCCTGCTGGGTATCGCCGGCGGTGTTCTTGGCGCTGCCACCGGCAACATCGATTTGTGGGTCATCGCCGCCATCACCATCGTCGTGAAGGCCATCCTTCTGCCCTGGCTGCTCATCTGGGTGGTGAAGCGAATCAACATTCCGCGCGACATCGAACCGGTGATCCCCATCAACGTCACGCTCGCCTTCGCCGCTGGCATCGTCGTGCTCGCCTTCCACCTCAGTGCTTCACTCGGATCGGTCAGGCAGGCGATCACCGGCAACGCCTTGCCGGTCGGCATCGCCCTCATCTTGCTCGGCGTTCTGGTGATGGCCTCGCGGCGCAAGGCGCTGGTGCAGATGGTCGGCCTGTTCGCCTCGGAAAACGGCATCTTCTTCACCGCCATGGCCATCAGCCAAGGCATGCCGCTGATCATCGAGATCGGGGTCATTCTCGACGTCGTGCTGGGCGCGCTGGTGATGGGTATCCTGGTTTTGCGGGTGCGCTCCAGCGTGGATACCGACATCGCCGATCTGGAGAGCCTCAAGGGATGACCTCCAACCTGCTGTGGCTTGCGCCTCTGATTCCCTTGCTCGTCGGAATTTCGATGCTGCTGGTTCGCGATCGGCGCTTGCTCGCAGCGCTCGACCTCGCCGGATCGTTCGCCGTGCTCGCGCTGGTGCTCAGCATCGCTCGGAAGGTGGCCGGGCTGGGCGCGCTGACCGCCCTCGGCCTGTTCCGGGCCGACGATGTGGCGGTGCTCTTCTTGCTGCTCATCGGCCTGCTCGCCGTCGCGGTCTCGGTCGCCACCGTCGGGTGGATGCGGGGCGAAGTCGCGCGCGGGCACATGCGCGCCGACCGGCTGCACTACTACTACGCCCTGGTCCACGGCTTCATCGCGACCATGCTGGTCACCGTGCTCTCCGACAACCTCGGCATCTTGTGGATCGCCATGGAGGGCACCACCATCACCTCGGCGCTGCTGGTGGGCTTTCACGGCGACAAGCTTGGGCTCGAAGCGGCCTGGAAGTACATCATCGTCACCACCATCGGCATCTCGTTCGGCCTATTCGGCACTGTGCTGGTGTATGGGGCGGCGGTTCACGCACAAGGCGGCGTCTTCGCCGGGGCCATGAACTACTCCAGCATCGCCGCCATCGCCAAGCAGCTCGACCCGGGCATCGTCCGCATCGCCTTCATCTTCGTGGTCGTGGGCTACGGCACCAAGGCGGGCTTGGCGCCGGTCCATATGTGGTTGCCCGATGCGCACAGCCAGGCGCCAACGCCCGTCTCGGCCTTGCTCTCCGGGGCGCTAATCAAGTGCGCATTGTTCGGCATCATTCGCTTCCACACCCTCGCGCGCGGCGCCTGTGGACCGGAATTTAGCCAAGGGCTCCTGCTTATCTTCGGCCTGATCTCGGTGGTGGTGGCCACGCCGTTCATCATCGTGCAGCACGACCTCAAGCGGCTGCTCGGCTACCACAGCGTCGAGCACGTCGGGATCAT
>PMLH01000489.1 GCA_003159055.1 Myxococcales bacterium | reverse complement strand
CCTGGAAAACAACCGGTGGAGACGTCGTGGTCTTTGGAAAGAGGCATCATGTAGTCGACGCTGTTGTAGACGAAGGTGGTCTCCTCGTTCTTGGGGGTTCCATCTCTCTTCTTGGTGGGCACCTCGCCCTTCTTCTTGGAGGGCACCGCATCCTTCTTCTTGAAGGCCTTGACAGTTGCGTCCGTAAAGAACGCCTTGCGCTCCTTCCCTTTTTTCACGTCCTTCTTGCTGAAGTCACTCATGCTTCGCCCCGCGTTTCCCTGGTTGCTTTCTGCCATCCGGATTGCCGGTGGCGTTGGGGGGTGGGCTTGATGTCGGAAGGTCCCACGGCATCCCCGATACCCGCGCGATTCCCCAGACCACGTGAATCACGAGGGGGACCTCCAAAGAGGCTCGCTCCGCCACGACGACATGATAAGTACCCGCCGTGCGCACGTGCACGTCGACCGAGCCTCGCCAGTCCGTCACCTGACGGGGTAGGCTCTCGTTCTCACGCGACACCCGGAGGTCCACGTCGCCCTTTGACGACGACACCTCGAAGCTAATATCCTGGTCGGCTTGGAAATTCGCGAGGAATTGGCGGGGTGCCCCCGGATCCGGCGAGATGATGATGAAGTCACCTGGTACGATCCCGACCCAGCCTTGCTCGGCTGGAGGTGGGCGCAGCCGTTCAATCAAATGAAATTCGCGGACTCTCGCGCTCGGGCCCGAAGGCATGCCGCCGGCAGCAGCGTAGCTGCGGGGAGATACGCTGACTCGTGTCGAATACCGCCCGCTGCACACCGTCCCGTCGGGTAGGCGTACCGAGGCCCACGCAAAACTTGCGGCAGGGCGATTGGTGCCCTGAACCATGGTGTGGTCGGCCCACTGCGAGGTCCACAACTCACGATTGCTGATCAAAGTTGCGGCATCTCTGTTGCAAAGTTCGGCAAGGTCGGAAGTATTGAGTGGAAAATAGTCGCCGTTGGGATTGCCTGAATTGAACTCCGTTGCCTCGTCAACCGGTTTGGGAAGATCGCGCGTCGTTCGATAGAACGCCAGACCGCAGCCTGGGAGAATGCCGGCGCCCCACGCAAGGATCCATAACCAAACCCCAAATCCGTCCGTAGGTTTGGTCATTGGATCTTCTCGGCCCCTTGTGGACACTCGGTTCCCCAATGATCGCCCCAGATCACCGAAATCGTGAACGGTCTCGGAATCCCCGAAGGACGCGACTTCTCCGTGACCACCAGCTGGTAGAGACTGTTCTCCGGGGTCGATACCTTGGTGGTGCCGTCCGGCCAGACATCCCGCTTCTCGATCTCGACACCCCAACGCACAACCCGCACATCCACGTCTGCCGTCGGACCGCGCCGTCCGACCTCGACCCAAACGTTCTGGCGAGCCGGTAGGGCCACCTCGAGAGTCTCTGTCCTTAGAGGTGATCCGGGCTCTGGATCGACGAGCACGACCTCGCCCGGCGTGATGCCATGAAGCGGTAGCGGCGGTCCCTCCTGTGGCGGCTGCACCCTTCTCACCAGTCGAATCTGATCGAGCTCGACGGTATCGATGAATGCAGACTGGCGGTCGGAGGTTTGCGGCCGCTCCCGAACTAGCGCCGACATCTCGTATTGAGCGGTGCATGTCCGGCGATCCGCAAACTGAAAGGACGCCCATCCTGTTACCTTGCGGCTGCGGTCCAATGGGACCTCGATCCCCTCGTCAGCCCACACCCGGTAACAGACCGGAGGCGTTCCCGAGTGCTCCGTACACCCCAATTCCAAGAGTGATTTCCACCGATCCACGAGCACACGCCCGACATCGACGGTCCGGGTCTCGGTCTCGTTCACCGGTTCTCGGGGCTGCCACCCCACCCGCAAGGCCAGCGCGCAGCACCCCTCGTAGGTGAGTCCGCAGGACGCCAGCCAAACCACGCCGGCGAGGGCAAACCTCGTCCTAGTGGTCATGCAGCTCTTCCAGTTTCTTTACCGTATCCGGGTCGAGCTTGCCGTTGATTTCCAGCTCCTCCCAGTCCGCCTGGAAATAGCGAATACTCGCGACCAGCTCGTCCGTCATCTCGTCTACGACTCGACCAAAGTAGTAGTTGAGATTTCTCAACCGCATTGCTGCGCCTCCCGGGGTGCTGGCGGGTTTGGGACGCGCCTTGAAATTCAACTTCCACGGTATGAAAGCATCGGGTGAGTCTGGGTAGGGCCAAACTTTGATGGTGCCTGAGGTCGCGGCCTTGGGCACTTTCACTGTAGCAATGCCATCCCCGTCTGTCGTGCCGTCGATAGGGTCGAAGCCTTCAAGCTCGAGGACGAACGCTTTCGTGGCGTGGGGCTTGAGGTCGTGATCGCACAGGCGGATCTTGAGGACTTCAAATTCGGTCGCGGTCTGCTCCTCCGTCCCCTTGCTGTCCGCCGTTGCCGCAGCCTGACCGCGATGTGCCGTGGCCGAATGTGCGCCTTGCGCGTCGGCCGATTCTACGTCGCCGCTCGAGCTGGGTGCCTTCACCTTCTTCTTGCCATTCTTGCCCGCCGACTCCTGCAGCTTCAGCTTGTTCTTGCCGGTGATCTTGCAGACGCCTTGGGCTTCGATGAGCACCTTCTTGCCGTTCATGCTGACAGCGTCTTTGCCCATGGCCATCGTGCTGGCGGCGCCAGCCGCCGCGGTCACGACGGGGCTCGTGACAGCGATGCCGCCGGGCAGGATCGACAGGCCGCTGCCACCGCACAGCAGGTTGATTCCGGTCGGCGAGTCGAAGGTGACCGTGCCGGTCTTGTCGATGAAAATGGTGGCGTTTCCGGCCATCGCGGCGATTTCGCCTGCCGAGCTCAGGCTCGCGTTGGTGCCCTTGAAGGTCATGCTGGTGTCGCTTTGATTGAGCCGGAACTTCTTGTCGGTGGTCAGCGTGTGGGCGAGGGCGACGTGCTCGTTCTTGTCCAGATCCACCGCCAGCTCTTGATCGCCATCCACCTTGCGCGAGTGGTCCTTGCCGTAAATCTGCGTGACCATGCCCGTGACCGTCTTGTCGTGCTTGCCGTTGATGACCACGCTGTCGTTGACGTTGACGGTGAGGTCGCGGTCTTGATTGACCAGGTTGGTCTCGTCGTTGCCGACCTCGATGCTGCG
>PMLH01000522.1 GCA_003159055.1 Myxococcales bacterium | reverse complement strand
CTCGGCCATGGTCTTGGCCGCGACTTCGTCGGTCACCGGTTCATCGTAAAGCGAGAATTCCAGCTCGACGCTGCCCAGGCGAACGCGGTCGTCTTGCGACAAGCGGTGCTTGGTCCGGCGGCGGCCGTTCACGTTCAGATCGGCGTCGCGATCGGTAACGGAAATGTTGAAATCACGCCCGTCGAAGTGGATGTGGGCGTGCGTGTCGGCCAGTAGCGGATCGGCAAGCAGAACGTCCACGCCTTCGCCCTTCCCGAGCGAGGTGAGCTTTTTGTAGATGTGGTAAACCTTCACCCCGGTACCGGGGGCGTGGATTCGAAGGGTTGCCATGGCGGGGAGTTTCGCCGTTTCTGGTCAGAAACGGAAGGAAAGACCGGGGGCAAATGTGCGGTTTCCGACCGTGGGCGAAAAACGCAGCTGCCAGGAGGGTTTCGTTGCCTGCGGGGCATCCGCGGCGGCAAGCTGGGTTTCTGGCCGGTAGTAGTAGATGGCGTCGGCAATTCCCCAGGCAACCGCGGCGAAAAACATGGCTCCAGTCGCGACTTGAGCCTGGGTGAGCAGACGCGACCGATCCTCTTCCGTGTGGTCGATGGCCTCCGGCGGGCAGGCGGTCGCGTCGACCTCGTAGCGGCAGGCTCTGTGCGGACGCAGGCCGTACACCGCCAGATTGGTCGCGAGGGCCGCGACCGAGGCCGCACCGAGCAGGCTTTCGACCGCCAGGAAGGTCCACCCCTTTTTGCGATGGCCGTTCTGGAACTGACCGGCGCCGAAAGGAAGGAAATTGACCGCGAAGGAATTCCGCCCCACCCGTTTCTCGATGACGGTGGGTCCCCCCCGGGCCTTCTCACATTCCTCGCGGTCGCGCTGGCGAGCCTTTTCCTGCTCGCGGCGCCTCGCCTCGAGCTGCGCCAGCTCGTGGCTGTATTCTTTGCGGACCTGGTTGAAGAAGTCGAACACCTCCGGCGGATCGAGCAGAGGGTCGAAGTGGTAGTCCGGCGCGAGCTGGAGCAACTTGTGGAATTCGAGTTTGGCCTCGCCTGCCTTCTTCTCGAACAGATAGGCAACGCCCAGGACCCTATGGGCGATGACGATCTGACTGTCCGATTGCAGCCGAATTTCCGGGTAGAGCAGGGGGCGAATGATCTCCACGGCACGGGCGAATTCGCCACGGTCGTAGGCGTTCTTGCCCCGCTGCAATTCCTCGGCGGACGCCGAAGGCGCCGCTTGAAAGAGGATGGTGAGAAAAAGCAGACCCGCGCCCAAAACTATTCGTCCACGTGCATCGTGACAGGACGCGTTTCTCCCGCGGTGATGGTCACCTGATTGGCCGTCGTCTTGTCGCCCTTGAAAACAACCACCTCAAGACTTTTGCGCATCTCGTCTCCCTCGTCAAAGGGAACGAGGATTTTTTCGCCAGGTTGCGCTCGGGCTCGCCAAGGCTTGCCCTTGGCTTCGTTGACCTCGCGAATGAGCAGTGTCGCCCCGGGAACGGGAGGATCGAGGGTCACCACGACATGGGCGGGCTTCGGGTCGAGGTTCACGAACAGGTGGTCCCCCGGGGGCCGATACAGCTGGGGGCCCACCAGGACTTCCTTGCGGTTGCAGCAGCTATCGTTGCGGAATTCGAGACGGTGCGGCTGGTTCCAAGGAATCGTAATGCGGTTTTGTTGCGGGCCGTAGTCGAAAGCCTTCTTGCCGTCCATCCAGACTTCTACGCGGGCGGGCGTGAAGCCCAAGGCCAGCGTAATGGTAGGGAGCACGCTGTTGCTCTCGGTGGCGGTGGAATTTTCCGCTTGGCTTCCGGCGGGCGAGTCTTCAGTGTGCGCCGAAGGCCTGTCCGTACCGGCCACCTGGCGGCGCGCTTCGCGGACGCCGTGGCCGGGATTCGTGGCCTGGCTGCGTCCTGCGGGGGCCAGACGTGCTGGCGCCGCCGGCATTGGGGCTGGATTTGGCGTCGCTGGCGCTGCCTGGACAGCCCTGGCTTTGCCAGCCGAACCGGAGCCACGCTCGACGGCGACCGCCGACTTGCGTTCGCTGATGGCCCTGCGGGCGATGAAAAGTGCGCCCGTGGCCATCGCGGCCAGCACGGCGATCGCGCCCGCACCGATGGCCCAGCGGCGCAGGCGTTCCCCGCGCTCGAGACGGCGAAGTTCGGTCAGCACGGCCTTGTTGTCGGGTTCGAAGGCCAGGGCACGGTTCCACAATTCGAGGGCCCGCGCCCGACGCCTGCCCGCCTGTTCGCGCAGCCCGGAATCGACCAAAGCCGACACCATCCGAGGCACCAGCGCCTTCTCGTAGTCCTCGGATTCGGTCAGAAAATGCATCAACTCTTCGCGTGGCTTCGCAAGCCCAGCATCGTTGGCATAGCTGCGCAACTCGGCCACCATCGCTTCCATGGTGGGATAGCGATCCTCCGGCTTGCGGGCCAGGCTGCGGGCGATCACCCTCGCCAGCTGGTCCGACACAAGGCGGTTCACGGTTCGAGGGTCGGCGAACTTGCCCTCGGACACGCGACGCAGGACCTCGTGTGGATTCCTCCCGCTGAATGGCAGGGAGCCGGTCGCCATCTGGTACAGCATCACCCCGACGGAGAAGACATCGCTGCGGAAATCCAGGGTGCGACCATCCAGAACCTCGGGCGCCATGTAGGCCGGCGAACCCAAGATCTGCCCGGTCACGGTCATTCGCTCCAAGTCGACCACCTGGGCAACGCCGAAGTCCATCAGCTTGAGCACGCCATCCTTGCGCACCATCACGTTCTCTGGCTTCACATCGCGGTGGATGATGCCCAGAGAGTGGGCGTGCATGAGCGCTTCCCCGAGCTCGATGACGATGAGCGCGGCCAGCTCGGGCACCGGCAGCTTGCGGTTGGCCAGGAACTGCTTGAGCGTCTGGCCCTCGATGAACTCGGTGACGATGTACGAGGACGCCGCTTCCTCGCTCGAATAGTCGAAAATCTGCAGGATGCCGTCGTGATTCAGCTTGGCGACCGCCCGGGCCTCACGTTCCAGCCGGGCCCTCGACTCGGGTTCTGCCAAAAGGTGCGAATGCAGGACCTTGACCGCCACCTCGCGTCGCAACTTCTCGTCGCGGGCACGGTAAACCACAGCCATGCCACCTTGGCCGACTTCCTCAATGATGCGATACCGTGCTGGTAGAGGTGTCGAGAGCATCCCGGGAATTCCCTCAACTGGAAGACCAAGCTATGGCGGGCATCTTACGAGAGGACTTCCCTTCGCACAACCCGCATGGGGCCTTTTAGCAATTCCGCGTCACATCCGTGTGGCTTAGGACACAGCCGTGTATCGCGGCTTCGCCATGCTTGGCTGCGCGGCATCTTCTTGATCTGGCGTGCCAGCAAGATAACTTTGGGGACCCATGCCAGTTTGCGAAGGCGGTGCTGCTCCGCCGCTAGCTCGAAGTGCAAATGCCATTTGGCGTACGCGCGTGCAGGCGTTTGCGGAGAGGCCAGCGTTTCGTTTTCGCAAGGGGCACGATTGGCAAAGCCTGACCTGGCGGGAGGCCGACCAGCAGGCGCGCGAAATCGCGGGAGGTCTGTGCTCGCTCGGGCTGGAGCCGGGCGCACGCGTTGCCTTGCTTTGCCAAACCCGGCTCGAATGGGTGCTTTGCGACGTGGCCATCGCGATGGCCGGGCTGGTGTCGGTCCCTATCTACCCGTCAAACACCCGCGAGCAGTGCGCTTTCGTCATCCAAGACAGCGCCGCCTGCGCGGCCATTGTCGAAGATTCGCAGCAGGCGGACAAGCTGTCGGCACTGTCGGCGCAGCGGCCCGACTTCAAGATCGTCGGCATTGATGACGCGGCCTTTGCAGCCAAAGCCAGCGCGCCAAGCAGGGCGCCGGCGAGCGGCCTTGCCTTGTCCGTTCTTCGGAACCGCGGCACGGCTTGGATGGCGGCAAACCCAGGGCAGCTCGACCTTCGCTCCGACAAGGTCAAGCCGGATGACTGTTTCACCATCATCTACACCTCCGGCACGACTGGCCAACCCAAGGGCGTGGTTCTGACCCACTTCAACCTGGTGTCGTCCTGTGAGAGCGCAGTACGGGCTTTTGATCTGCGCCCGTCGGACGTTCAATACCTGTTTCTTCCACTGGCCCACGTCTTGGGTCGCGAGGTGGAATGGGCGCCCATTATCGTCGGCTCGGAGGTCGCTTTCGCGGAAAACATGGGCCGAATCAAGTACGACTTGGTCGAGGTCCGCCCGACGTTCATGGCTGGCGTGCCCCGCATCTTCGAGAAGCTGTACGCGGCGGTGCAGGCAGGGGCCGAGCAGGGCGGCAGGTGGAAACGCTCGCTGGTTCATTGGGCCTTTGGCGTGGCCGCCAGGCACTCGGCGGCGATTCGCAGCAAGGGCAAGGCGCCCATCGGCCTTCGCCTGTCCTATGCGCTCGCCGGAGGGCTGGTCCTTTCCAAGCTGCGTCGGCGTTTGGGGCTGGATCGCTGTCGTTTCTTGATCTCGGGCGGTGCCCCGTTGTCGCAGGAAATCGCCGAGTTTTTCCACGGCGCGGGCTTGCTGATTCTGGAAGGCTATGGCCTCACCGAAACCACCGCCGCCGCATTCGTCAATCGCTGGAACAGGCATCGCTTCGGAACCGTCGGCCTGGCCATCGACATCATCGAACACCGCATCGCCAGCGATGGGGAAATCCTGCTGCGCGGACCGTCGGTTTTCGCTTCGTACCACGGCCATCCCGAAGGCACTGCGGAGGCTTTCGACGCCGAAGGGTGGTTCCACACCGGTGACATTGGCGTCGTGGAGGATGGCTTCTTGCGCATCGTGGATCGAAAGAAGGACATTCTCATCACCGCGGGGGGCAAGAACGTGGCTCCGCAGAAGCTGGAAAACGCCCTCAAGGCGCATTCGTCCCTGGTCAGCCAGGTTGTCGTGTTCGGCGACAAACGATCGCATTGCGTAGCCTTGATCACGCCGTCGGAGCCAGCGGTCAGGCAATTCGGCGGCGGTGACATTGCCAAGGCGGCGGAATCGGGTGAGTTGCGGGAAGCCATCCAGAAGGCCGTCGCCGACGTGAATGCGACCCTGGCCAGCTACGAGACGGTGAAAAGTTTCGCAATTCTTTCGGCGGACTTCAGCGAGGCGAGTGGCGAGTTGACGCCGAGCCTGAAAGTGAAACGCGACGTGGTCGCCGGGAAGTTCGAATCCGTCATCGCCGGCCTGTACGCGAAGTAGCCGAGGTAGGCGCAGCCCGATTCGTGGGGTAGGGTAGGGCCCGCGATGAACGGCACCCTATTTATCGTCGACGCCCTGAACTACTTGTTCCGGGCGTTTCATGCGCTGCCTCCACTGACGACAAAAGCCGGGCAGCCTACCGGCGCAGTGTACGGATTCTCCCAGATGCTTCTACGCATCGAGCGCGAGCATCAGCCGACGCACCTCTGCGTGGTCTTCGATGCACCGGGGCCGACCTTCCGCGATCAGCTCTATCCGGCGTACAAGGCCAATCGCCCGCCGATGCCGCCAGAACTGGTGGCCCAGATCGATCTTGCGCACGAAGTGGCAAGAGCCTTCGGGTACTCGGTGCTGTCCGTCGACGGTGTGGAGGCGGACGACGTGATCGCAACCTTGGTTCGCACGGCCAAGGCGGAAGGGTTGGCGGTGGTGATTGGCTCGTCCGACAAGGATCTGATGCAACTCTGCTCGGACGAGGTGAAGCTTCTCGATGCCATGAAGAACCGGCTGATGGGACCGGCGGAGGTGCGCGAAAAATGGCTGGTGCCGCCCGAAAAGCTGGGCGACCTGCTGGCTCTCATGGGGGACAGCGTGGACAACGTCCCCGGCGTTCCAGGCATCGGGCCCAAGACCGCGGCCGAGCTGATCAACACCTACGGATCGCTAGAGGCCGTGCTGGCCAACACCGACAAGATCAAGGGCAAGAAGGGACAGGCGATTGCGGACGCGCGCCAGGTGCTAACCATTTCTCGGCAGCTGGTCGAGCTTCGAGACGACGTGGCTTTGACCGGAACGCTGGCCGATCTCCGTCGCGTGCCCGCCGCGGCCGAGACGTTGCGCGAGCTGTTTGCGCGCCTGGAATTCGGCCGCTTGCTTGCGCAACTCTCGCCGGCATCTGCCGCAACCGCACCGGCTGAGGTGCCGGTGGCCGACGTGCCGGTGGACGGGGCTCCCGTTCCGGTCGTCTCGGCTGTTGCCGCGGCCGAGCCCCGAATCGTCGCTGACAAGACCAGCCTCGCCGAAATGGTGGCCGCCATCGAGCTTGCCCGGCAGGTCGCCGTTTCGGTGCTTTTCGACGGCGACTTTCCGCTGCGCGCTGGGCTTGCGGCCATGGCTTTCGCCACCCGCGACGGGGCGTGCTTCTACGTTCCAGTGAAGCAAGGACTGCTCCACCCCAACGCCGGCTTGTCGGAAGCCGAGCTGCTTTCGGCACTCGACCCGATCTTGGCAGCGGAAGGCATTGGCAAGCACCTGCACAACGGCAAGCTCCTCGACGTCTTTCTTCGCGCACAGGGTCGCAGCCTCGCGGGCGTGAAGAACGACACCATGCTGGCCGCCTATGTTCTTGATGCCGCCCGCGCCGACTACGACCTCGCCATGTTGGCCCTGGACGAGCTTGGCAGACCGCTGGTTTCGCGCTCAGGCTGGGCGAAAATCGGCCGCGGCGCTCGCAGTCTCGTCGACGCGCCGCTCGATGAACAGGCGCCCCGGCATCTCGGGGCCGAGGCGGCCGCCATCCTGGCACTCGCCGAAAAACAAGAGCAGCACTTGGTGGCTGCCAATCAAGAGGCGCTCTATCGCGAGCTTGAGCTTCCGCTGTCGCCGGTACTCGCGGCCATGGAGAGCTGGGGTATTCGCCTCGATTGCGACTATCTACGGACCCTCGGGGTCGAGGTCAGCGCCGCCGCCAAGGCGCTGGAGGCAGAAATCCACGGCCTGGCGGGCGTCGAGTTCAACATCGGCTCGCCCAAGCAACTGGCCGAGATCCTGTTTGGCAAGCTCAACCTGCCCATCATCAGGAAGACCAAGACTGGCGCTTCCACCGACGCCGATGTCCTTGAAGAGCTGGCCACCTTGCACCCCATGCCGGCCAAGATTCTCGACTATCGCACCCTGACCAAGCTGAAAGGCACGTACATCGATGCGCTGCCCGCCCTGGTCAACCCTCGCACGCGCCGCCTGCACACGACCTACCAGCAGGCGGTCGCGGCGACTGGGCGACTTTCGTCCAGCGACCCAAACCTGCAAAACATCCCGATTCGCTCGGAAGTCGGTCGCAAGATTCGCCACGCCTTCGTCGCGGATCCCGGCTTTCAGCTCGTGTCGGCCGACTATTCTCAAATCGAGCTGCGGGTTCTGGCACACTTTTCCGAGGATCCGGCGTTCCTCGACGCCTTTCGCTCGGGCGCCGACATTCACCGCCGCACGGCGGCCGAGGTTTTCGGCGTTTCCGAGGCCGCCGTGTCCGACGAGCAGCGCCGGATTGCCAAGGCCATCAATTTCGGCTTGGTGTTCGGGCAGACCGATTTTGGGCTGGCCCAGGTCCTGCGCATTCCGCGCAGCGAGGCCCACAAGTACATCCAAAGCTATTTCGAGCGATATGCTCGTGTGCGCGGCCACATGGACGCGATCATCGCCGACGCGCGCCGGACCCAGGTTGTGTCGACGCTGCTCGGCCGAACCCGAGCGCTGCCCGAGATCAATTCCAAGCGCCCGCAAGAGCGCAACTACGCCGAGCGAATCGCCCGCAACACGCCTATCCAGGGCTCCGCCGCGGATATCCTCAAGCTATCCATGCTGCGCGTGGCGCGCGGCCTATCGAAATTCCCGCAGGTGCGCCTGCTGCTCACGGTGCACGACGAGCTGGTGTTCGAGGTGCCCACAGCCGAAGTCGAGGCCTTCTGCCCGTGGGTCAAGGCCGAGATGGAAGCTGCCTACGAGCTCCGCGTGCCCTTGGTGGTCGACGTCCACTCAGGGGCGTCCTGGGGCGATGCCCACTAGCGAAAACGAAATCCGGCAACGAGCTGCCCGCCGAATGCCCAAGTGTCCCCACCGGAGAGACTGGTCTCGATCAGCGCGCGGAGACCAAGGTCGAGGCTATCCCGCTCGCCCAAAACAAAACCCGTCTCGAAGACTCCTCCCACATTGGAGCTCCAGGCCGACTTGGTGCCTTCCCAGTCGTTCATCCACCTGCTGAGGCGAAACAGATCGACACAAGGTCCGATGCCGACATACCACGGGAATGCGTTCGCCACCGGCCCTAGGCGAAGCGTGACATCTGCGGAGGTCCCCCAGCCACCACCGTAGCCCTGATGGCCGAGGGCCATCAGATTCCCACGCGCCTGCAGTCCCAACACACGCGTGAAGTGCCGGCGCCACCCAATACCCACGCCAAGCGAGATTCCGCCCACATCCTCATGGTCAATATCTGAAAAGTCGATGACCTCTTTGAATTTCTGGTATCCGGCCCCGCCGTAGATTGTCCAGGCGTCGGCTTTGCGCAGCTCTTTGGGGTCCTGGTCCGCGCGAATCAACTCCGCGGGAATCGACGTCTGCGGCTCTGCGGTTCTTGGAACGCATTCCGCCGCCTCGGTACAGACCTCCTCCGCAGCACAAAGGGGATTGCACGCCGACACGCAGGTGGCGTTCACGCACACGAAGCCCTTGCGGCACGACGGCATGCATGCGAGAGGCTCTGCCGGCATCTGGGCCTGCGCGTGCGCAACCGCCGGAGCCAAAGTCACGACGGCAAGAACTGCTACAAGCAAGGCCTTCATTCCTTCGGGCATCGACATCCTCCGGCGACGCACTCAACCATCTCACGCCGCATCTGGCAACGGCCAACGTCCGCTCCTAATGAAAAACCCTGACCGAGGCCAGCTCGAGTCGATCGCGATCGAGGGAAAACTGGCAGGTCAGGGTTCTTGAGGCGGCCAATCAGGCCGGCGAGTGGGGGCGACGGCATGAACGCGTGCGGAGCCTGCCGGCTCTGCCGGCAGCGAAGCTTCGCGGGAGGGTTTGGGAACCCTCCCAGGGTTCCCATTACGATGGAGCTAGCCCGCTACACTTCCAGAAATCCAGTTTGGACTGTGCTCGAAAGCCCGTTGGAGACCGAAGCGTCGTGAATCCTGCGGGCTAGCGGGTGGCGCCGCCGGGGGCGGACTTGTCGCCCTTCTTGCCGGCGACCAGACCGCCTTTTTGGTGGGCAGCCCAGCCAACCTGCTCGGCGGACTTGCCTTCCAGCTTGATGGTCTGCGCCTCGGGCGGNNGCCTCGAGCGGCTTCGGGTCGCCCGTGTCCCAATCCTTGACCGGGTAGTCGGCGATCAGCAGGGCGCGCTCCTTCTTGACCGTGGGTGTGTCGCCCATGAAGAAGTGAGGTTGGTCGCAGGGACGGCAGCCGCCGCGGTCGACCTGGACGTTCTGGGTCAGCGCGTCGCCGCCCTTCTTCAGCGCCTTCTTCTTCTCCTTCTTGCTCTTGTCGTTCAGCTCGTCGTTGCACTTGCGCAGCTCGGCAGGACATTCGTAGATCTCGACCAGATAGGCTTTGACCCGGACGTCCTTGTCCATGTACTTGTCTTTCATCTTGCGCAGCCCGAGCACCGAAAACTCACCCGTTGGATACTGGGTTGGTATGTTCGAAGCAGCGAAGCTAGGGGAGGGCGGCAGATTCACCTTAATTGGGGTGACTTCCTGACCCTGCGCGAACGCTCGAACCGACAACAGGGAAGCCAGCGCGAACACCGAGAATAGACAGATTCGGATCATGTGTTT
>PMLH01000546.1:1370-6651 GCA_003159055.1 Myxococcales bacterium | reverse complement strand
GTGGTGCGGGCTGCGCAGGCTCGGGCACCGCGGTGGTGGCCGTGGCGGCGGGTGTGGGCGTCGGGGAGGCGACAGCGTCGCCAGCAGGCGGAGCCGGCGTGGCAGCCGCCGGAGCGGCTTCTTCAGCGCGGGCCATAGTGGTCAGCGCGAACAGACTCAGACCAACGAGGGTGCTTATTGTGCGCATCTCTCTTCTTCCGTTCGTTTTTGGGAGGTTTCTCTGGGCCGCACATTGTATCCAATGCCTAACTGGGGCAAGCGAAAAATGATGACGAATCTCGACCCGAGGGCGACGTGGTGCTCGTCCATCGCAACCAGTCTCGGCCGCACCTTCGCGCTCTCGCAACAATACCAAGCGACAGACATCAACGAAGAACAGACCATCCGAGAAGGCCTCTTTGCGATTCTTCCAAAGGCAGCCAATTGGAACACGACGAGAACTGACAAGATCGTGACAAGAAGTGATAGCCCACGTTCAAAGAACAGAAAATGNNCAACCGTTGACATTGAACCAACGGAAGAACAGACGAAGTGCGTAGTCGTGCAGGGAGCGCAATGCGCGCAGAAGTCCTCCAACCGCAACACGTGGTGCGAAGCACACCGCGACGAACTCTCTGATCGTGGCGATATTGTCCAGCAGGCGCCTCGACTTTTTGTTCGCATCGGAACGCCATCTGTTGCTGTTGTTCCCCAAACGAGGGAATTGCTGCCGAGATAAGCCAGGTTCCGAACGTCAGCGCTTGAGATCCCTCAGCGCCTGGCCAGCCCTTGGGCCGTCCACACCACGTATTCGCCGCGACGGAAGGGGAGCTGGTCGTGATAGACGAAGGTCCGCAGGCCGCCGTCTTCAAAGCGCACGTGGACTTCGAAGTCCGACCCGACGTAGCCGCCTTCACTGCTGTTGGCGCCGATCATGGCGCCTTCGCTGGCGCCGACGAAGGTGCCGAAGCCTCGGCCGCCAAGCGCGGTGCCGAGCAGGCCGCCAATGACGGCACCTGCCACCGCCCCGCCTGCCGGATCGCCGTGCACGTAGCGTGCGACCTGGCGGACAGATTCCACCTGGCCGTAGAGCACCCAATTTCCGGCTGGACCGGGACGACCGGCCTCAGTTTCGACCGTCCCGCAACCTTGGACGAGCAATGTAGCCAGCAGGGATGCGACGAGAACGAGCTTGGACTTCATGGTTCACCTTTGTCTCGGAAGGCTATTGCATCTGCCGTGCCCACGCCAAGGCCGCCCACTGACAGCCGACTGGACGAACCTTGATAGGTTTGCGCCCGAAGGGGCTGCGGCTAACGCGCCGAGCGTGTGCCAACCCCGCACGCTGTGCAGAGGCAGCAACATGAATTGCAAAGTTTCGGCGTTGGGCTAATAACTCAGCCGCAACCATGTAGAGGAGCAGCAGGCATGATGTCGTGGAGGATCGCAAAACTGGGCGGGGCAATCTTCTGACCTGTCAGAATCTGCTTGACCCGCGCACTGATGAAGGCTCGACTTCAATAATGTCACGCATCCATCACCGCGCCGAACTGCAGCGCATCGCGCGCCAGGCTCTTGTCTCTCGCGGGCTTCTGCCCGAGTTCGACGGCGGTGCGCTGGCCCAGCTGGAACGCATCAGCCGAGCCCCAGGCCTTGGCTGCAACGGTATTCGCGACCTGCGCGGCCTGCTCTGGTGCTCGATCGACAACGACGAATCGAGGGATCTCGACCAGCTGTCCGTTGCGACGGCTCTCGGCGACGGTTCCGTGCGGATTTTCGTCGCCATCGCCGATGTCGATGCGTTGGTGGAGAAGGCGACACCCATCGATGCGCATGCGGCCCACAACACCGCCTCGGTATACGCAGCCGGGCACGTGTTTCCGATGCTGCCGGAACTGTTGTCGACCGACCTCACCTCGCTGGGGCCCGGCGTCGATCGCCCGAGCCTCGTGGTCGAGTACGTCGTGCGCGAAGACGGCAACTTGGCGGCAAGCGAGGTCAGTCGCGCGATGGTTCGCAACTGGGCCAAGCTCACCTATCACGGTGTGGGCGAGTGGCTCGACGGTGGCGGCCCGCTGCCCGGCGCTGCAGCCGCCGTGCAGGGCATGGATGCCCAGCTTCGCCTGCAGAACCAGGTGGCCGAGAGGCTGCGTCGGTTGCGGCAAGAAAAGGGTGCGCTGGATTTGGTCTCGCTGCAGGCGCGGCCGGTCTTTCATGACGATGTGGTGGTGGGGCTGCGCGCGGACAGGCCCAACCGTGCCAAGTGGCTCATCGAGGAATTCATGATCGCGGGCAACGGGGTGGTGGCGCGATTTCTCGACGCCAAGGCGCGGCCGTCGCTGCGTCGGGTGGTGCGCTCGCCCGAGCGTTGGGCGAAGATCGTCGAAGTGGCGGCGAGAGACGGAAGCTCGCTGCCAGGACAGCCCTCGTCCCGCGCCCTGGAAGCTTTTCTCTCCGAACGACGGCTTGCCGATCCGCTGCACTTTCCCGATCTCTCGCTCGTGATCATCAAGTTGATGGGGCCAGGCGAGTACGTCGCCGAGCTGCCCGGCGGCCCCCACGCAGGGCACTTCGGGTTGTCGGTCCGCGACTACGCGCATGCGACCGCGCCCAACCGCCGGTTTGCCGACCTCACCACGCAGCGGCTGGTGAAAGCCGCGCTCGCCGACGCACCGTCGCCGTATGGTGTGGACGAGCTGACCGAGATCGCGCGAAGCTGCACCTTGCAAGAAAGCAGCATTGCGAAGGTCGAGCGCCAGGTGAGCAAGTCGGCGGCCGTGCTGCTGCTCGAGAGCAGGGTGGGCGAATCCTTCGATGGCGTCGTGACCGGCGCGGCCGACAAAGGCACCTGGGTTCGCATCTTCGAACCACCGGTTGAAGGGCGCATCGTGCGCCGGCCAGGCGGTCTGCGTGTCGGTGAGAAAGTTCGCGTGACCCTGGTTTCAACCGATTTCGAGCGCGGCTATTTGGATTTCGAGCGGGCGGCCTAGTGTGTTGCTAAATCCCAAAGGTGATAACATCTGCGTTGCGCGGTCGGGAGCGGCTGGTCTTCGCCAGGTGGCTCCCCGCAAAGGAGGATGCCGAGATGGACGACACGACTTCCAATCCGTACCAAGCGCCGAAGGCCGATCTGAATGCACAAGAGGTCAACCCAGGCGCGTCCGGTTCCCTCGACGACGCCCTCGCTGGCCGATACAACTTCGAAATTGGTGATGTCATGCGGGAGGCGTGGGGCATGACTTCGGGAATGAAGTCGTCGTTCTGGGGCGGCGCAATCCTTCTGTATCTGGCCTACATGGCGGCTGCGCTGATCGGCGCGCTGGTTTTCAAGAACAGCGCGGCCTTGCGAATGGTCTTCAACATCTTGCTCGGCGCCCTCGCTCCGGTCCTCTTTATCGGGCTGGTCGCGATGGGCATCAGGCGGGCAGCCGGGCTGCGGGTCGCCTTCGACACCGCGTTTGGCAGCTTCGACAAGGCCGGGACCGCGTTCATTGCAGGCCTCCTCAACACCCTGCTGACCTACATCGGCCTGATTCTGCTGATCATCCCCGGCATCTACCTTGCCACCGCCTACTGCATGTCGCTGCCGCTGATCGTGGATCGCAAGTTCACCCCGTGGCAGGCGCTTGAGACCTCACGCAAAGTGGTGACCAAGCGCTGGTTCCAGTATTTCGGGCTTATGCTCGTGGTGGGTCTCTTGGTCTTCCTCAGCGCGATTCCTCTTGGCATCGGCCTCATCTGGACCGCGCCTTGGGCCATCAATGTCATCGGTGTGGTGTACAGACGCACCTTCGGCATCACCCAGACCGCCTAGCGTATCGACGCGTCCAACGGATTGCGGTGACGCGAATCGTTGGACCGGCGGCAATGCCTTGTAAGGTTCCTTGAGCTCAGGGGACAAGGGAAACGACGGCGTCTCATGTCGAAAGGACAGCTTCAAGACAGCGGCGAGCACCTGGCCATCGTGCCGGCGGAGATTGCCTCCGATCCGGAGTTTCTCTTCGACCACCTCTACGAAACCTACGAGCCGACGGTCGAACGCTGGGTGCGCCGCCTGGTTGGGCCGAGCGCCGAGGTCGAGGACCTGATCCACGACGTCTTCGTGGTGGCCCTGCGCCGCCGTGGCGAATTTCGTGGCGAGGCCAAGGTTTCCACTTGGCTCTTCCGCATCACCCAACTGGTGGTGCGAAAACGCAGGTTTCGGCGGCGGCTCCGGCAGTTCCTCGACGTGCTTCACCGGTCGCACGAGGAAGCGGTTGTGCGGCCGAGTCCGACACCGCTGGAGATGCTCGAGGAAAGACAACGCTGTGCTCGGCTGTACGCTGCCTTGGACCGCCTGCCGGACAAGTACCGCACGGCGATCATTTTGTGTGACATAGAAGGCTCGGGCGCCGAGGAGGTCGGGCACCTGCTCGGGCTTACCGCGAATGCGGTGTGGGTACGGGTTCACCGTGGCCGCGCCATGCTGCTCGAGCAGCTCTCCAGCTGCGAAGGGAGGGCCGAAGTATGAGGGCCGGCAGGAATGGATCGCCCGACCAGATTCAAGAACGCTATCTCGGCGAGATCGCGCCGTTGCTTGCGGCCGCGCGCAAGGTTGAATCGCTTTCTCCGGTGCAGAAGAAGCACCTTCGCAATCGCATCGTTCGAACGCTGTTTCGCACCCATTCGTTGCGCTTGCGGTTTCGGCTGACGCCGGTCTTGGTTGGCGTCGGGCTGCTGGTCGCTGGCGGGGCGGCTTTTGCGACCGCAGAGCATCTGGGTTGGATTCATCGGGTGGACCATAAATCGCCAAATCCTCCGGCCGAAGCGGCGGCGAACACGCACAAGCGTACGTTGCCCCGTCCGAAACGTGCTGTGGAGCAGGGTTCGGTCGGCGTGCAAGAGCTGGCCGCGGGCGAAGCCTCGACGGGCCAGGAGACGCCAGCGCAGACCATCGAACCGGCGCGAACCGTCGCTTCGCAGGAGCCGAACCATGGGGCGCGGGTTGCACGAGCCGCGGCGACCAGCTTTGCCAAGCGTCTTGGCCCGGCAGAGAAAGTGGCTCTCGCCACGCCGTATCTTGCCGATCCAGTCGGGGCAATGCCACCGCTGCGTTCGGCAGCCGCCTTGGGCAGCCCAGAATTCGTTCCGACCACGCTCCCAGCGTTCCAGTCTGAGCCGTCGGTGCCTGCCTCTCCCCTGCCGGCTCGCCGAGAGCTTGCCCCACCTGCTGCCTCGCCAACGGTCGCGTCTGTGGCGCCGCCCAGAGCCGAGACGCCGAACCGACGACTGCCCGGCGATCCGGTGCTGTTCGGCCAGGCTC
>PMLH01000546.1:0-1342 GCA_003159055.1 Myxococcales bacterium | reverse complement strand
CGGCGAGCGCTTCGTGGTGCGCGGAGAATTGCGCGCGGCTGCGCGGCGTTGGCAGGAAGCCAAAGCGGACTTTGACCGTGCCCTGTCGCGCGTATCCGGCTCCCCCGCATGGTACGAAAGAGCTCTGTGGGGACGCGGCGTGTCCCACCTTCGCTGTGGCGAGCAGGAGCCTGGCATGGCCGACATCGAGCGCTACCACGATCTCTATCCCAAGGGACGCTTCGCTGCCGAGGCCAGCAGGTTCTTCACCGGCCGATGAAGCGCTTTCTCGCTTTGGGCCTGGCTGTTCTCGCGATTCCTGCCGCGGCGGCAGCCGCCACGCGTGTTTCCAGCGATTCGGGCTGCCCCTCGTCCGACGAGATCAGTCTGCGGCTGCTCGGACTCTTCGCCGCGGGCGGTCCCGAGAGTGCCTCGGCGCGCGTGTACAACGATGGGCAATCGCTGCACATCGACCTGTCCACGCCAGGCGAAGCCAACCAGCAGCGCACGGTTGGCCTGACCGGGGATTGCGAGGAGCGGGCGGAAATGGCAGCGTTGATCATCGCTTCCTGGCTGGACGCGATGCCGGTGGGGACCCTGGCCGCGCCGGGCATTCCGCCGCGCGAAAGACGAGAAACGGCGAGGGCGAGCGGCGAATCCGATCCAAGCGACGACCCCGATTGGGAGCCGATCAGAACCAGTGCTCGGACCCTGCTTGGCGCCGGCGTCTTCGGCTCGGCGGACCACCAGGGTGGAAGCGGAGGGCTTGCCCTGAGCGCCACCATGCCGGAGCTGATCGAGGATTTTGGCGCCTTGTTCGAAGCCTCGTTGGGCTTCTATCGGGAGCTTTCCGTCGGGCCGGGCACTGCACGCTACTGGCGTCCGACTTTTGCATTGCGGGCAAGTGCAGAGCTGCCCGGAAAACATTGGATCCTGCGCGCGTCAGTCGGACCGGCCTTGGGCGTGCTCGCCGTCAGTGGCTCCGGCTACGACCACAATCTGAACGAGACCACGGTGATGTGGGGAATCGATGGTGGGCTGGCGCTGATTCGGCCCTGGCGCAAGCACGAGGCTTGGCTTTCGTTCGGCGCCATGGCCTGGCCGCAGGAACGCAAGATTCGCAGTAGACCGTACGCGTCCAACAGCGACGTTGCCTTGCCCGGAGCGGAGGCGCGTCTTTCAGCAGGATTTTCCTGGGGAGCTCGGCAATAGTGTCACTCCGTCGCAAAACCGTCGGGATAGGAGGAACAGATAGCCTATGACAAAGCCAGTGCTTCAAACCATGGTGGCCTCTGCGTTGATCGTTGCCTTGGCTGGTTGCGGAACCGATTCATCGTCGGGGCAGCCCGGGTCGACCGTGAGT
>PMLH01000125.1 GCA_003159055.1 Myxococcales bacterium | reverse complement strand
CGAGCCGCATCGGCGAGCGCGAACAGGTCCTCGCTAGGCGCCTTTTCAAGCGTCACCCTGACCCCAGCACGTTCGACCTCTTCCAGAATGCGATCCCAATGGCCGCTCGCCAGTTTGTCGGACCATCGGCGATCGTCATCGATCTTGGCGAGGGTCGACGCCGCGGGCGTTGCAGCGGCGTTCCGTGCGGTGGCCCTGTCTGTCACCGCCGACGGTCGCGCGGCGGACGGCGGTCGTTCGGTGGGCGTCGGCGCGGCCCGTGAAGCAGGAGCGCCGACAGGCTCGCCGGCAGATTCTTCCGGCTTCTCCTCGGTAATCAGGGTCTCCGCCTTCGGCAAGCTGACGACCAGGCGCTGCCCACCCCGCAGCGCGATGTCTCCGCCCGAAACAGGGCCGCTGACCACCACCCGACCTTGTCTCAGCCTGAGCTCGAAGCGTTCGCTCGACGCATCCCAAAACACCGTGAAGACGGTACCTCTGACTGTGACCAAGAACGGCCCCACCTCGACCAGCCACCGCCTGTCGCTGCTGGGGGTAACTCGAAAGGAAGCCGTGCCTTGCTCAATGGCGATGCGTGCACCTTCTTTGTCGACTGCTCGCAGCCGCCCGCGACTGCCCGGCATGAGCAGGAACTGGGTTCCCTCGTTGAAGGATAGCTTGATGCCGGCATGGCCCGACTCGCGCAAGTACCCCCCCTCAAGAACGCTGCCTCCCTCGATTTGGTAGACCAACGCTGGCGGCTTGGATGGAAACGGCGGCTTCGGGGCTCGTGAAGCGATCTGCAACGCTACCAGCCCGCATGCCGCCGTCGCCGCAACGATAGACCAACGAAGGAATCCCCGTCGTCGCGCTTTGCCAGCACCAATGCGCGAAAGAAGCGCATCCAGCCCTTGGTCGAGCTCTGCCGTCGACGGCGGTTCCATGCTGTTGCGTGCCAGCTCCGTCAGCGCGGCAAGCGCCTGAGAATCCTTCGATTCGCCGGAAGTAGCTGTCATCGATCCCACCCTTTTGCGTCGAGGAAGCCGGCCAGCCCAGGGTCGGCCTCGATCCAGCGAGACAGCCGGGTTTCGGCATGCACGATCGATCGCTTCGCCGTGGACGCCGAGATGTCCATGGCAGCGGCGGTCTCCTCCACCGTCATCGATTCCACGTGTCTCAGCGTGAACGCAAGCCGATCGCGCGCCTTGAGGCGATCGAGCAGGGCATAGAATCTCCGCAAGAGATCGCGCGATTCCATGTCCAACGTGGCGCAACCCAGGCCGACCAAGGTTTCAGGCTGCTGGAATGACAGCCAGGCGCGCGCCCTTCTCTTTCGCAGCTCGGTCTTGATCACGCGAACAGCGAATGAAAACACGAAGCTGCGCAGGCTGTCGGGCTCGCGCAGGGTTTTGGCTTTGCGGAACACCCGGTAGAAGACCTCCTGGGCGAGGTCTTCCGCCTCGGGTTTCGAGCCGAGGGAGCGCTCCGCAGTCGTGATCACCAGCGGCGCGAAGCGATGCCACGTCTCTGCAATCGCCCACACCTCACCAGCGATCAGTCCTCGCGCGAGGCCGCCATCGCTGACGTCCCGGCGCCCTGGGCCGGGCACCAGGGACAGCGGTGCTTGAGAACGGCGAGTCAGCATGGTGAAAAGTAAGATCGGAAGATCGTAAGATGCTCTGCAGTCGCCGCCACGACGGGGATCGGCTCATCTTTTGAGCAGGCCAACGTCGACAAGATGGTGGAGCGCGTGCAGCGGTCGTACTATTTCGTGGACACGGGGCTCATCGCAGCCAACGTGTATCTGTTCGCCTCCTCCATTGGCCTCGGAGCCTGGTTCAGGTCGTGCCCTCGACTCATCTGATGTCGAGAACCCGCCGATGCAACCATGCGGGACTTTGCAGATGCGAACCAGGAGCAAGAGGAACACCCGTCAAGCAGCGCCGGAGGTCACCAGCCGGCCGGCGGTGCGCGTGGCGGAAATCTGCATGCTCGCCGGTATCTACGGCGCGCTGCTGGCACCGCTGATTTACACGCGGTCGACGATTTACCCCTTCACGTATCCCAAGGTTCTCTTTTTTCAGGCGGCGGTGGACCTCACCTTTCCAGTGTGGCTTGCCCTGGCGCTGCGAGACCGTCGCTATCGTCCACGACCGTCGGGGCTGCTTTGGTCGATGCTCGCGTGGGCCCTGGCGATGACCCTGGCGACCTGCTTCGGCGACAATCCCTGGCGTTCGCTGTTCTCGTATCCGGAACGGATGACCGGGCTTTGGTCCCAGCTGCACGTGCTGGCCTGGTTCGTGATGGCGACCGGAACCATGAAGACCACCGAGCGCCGGCGCCGGCTGGTGACGGTCCAGCTTGCGGCCATGTTCGTCGCCGCCTGCGCTGCCATTGGGCAATCTGCAGATCCGACGTTCATCGGGGCGGGTGAGGTCGGTGCCGGCGAACGGTTGTTTGGGCTTCTCGGTAATCCCATCTACCTCGGCGGCTACGAGACCTTCACCATCCCCTTCGCGATATTGCTTCTCCGCGACGTCCACGGGGGACGCCGCGGACTGCTTCTACTGCCGGTGCTTGCCGGCCTTGGGGCGCTGGTGCTCGCAGGATCGCGCGGACCGATGTTGGGCCTTGCCGCCGGGCTCGTCGTGACCGTCGTCGTCTTGGGAATCGCAGGGCGACACAGGCGATTGGTGGTGGCTGCCACGACGGGTCTGCTGGCCGTCGCAGCGACGTATGGAATGTTCGGCGCTCTGGTTGCCAACCGACCGTCGATGGAGCCGTTCTGGGTCCAGCATGAGAACCTGCGACACTTCTTTTGCTTCAGCGAGCCGGCACGTCTCAGCCTGTGGAGAGCGGCCTGGGACGGCTTTCTCCGCAGACCGCTCCTTGGCTGGGGACCCGGAGGTTACGAATCGGCTTTTGACGTCGTCTACCGAGGTTCATTCCACATACTCGACTGCCAAGACAAGGCACACAACGTACCCCTTGGCGCGCTCTGCGAGACCGGTGCGTTAGGTGCCGCGGCCTATCTCGCGATGTGGGCAAGTTTCGTCGTGGCCGTCGTTCGAGCCGCGCGCCACAGCGCGCTGACGTGGCCACAGAGCGCGGCCCTGCTTGGGGCCGGAGCCGGGTATTTCGTGCACAGCCTGTTCGCGCCCGACGAGCTCGCGACCGATCTGGCGGTAGCCGTCACCTTCGCCGTCGCGGCGATCTCGACGCCGGCGGCAGAGCAAAGCGGGCGTGACGCTGTTCCCGATCCCCTCAGCCCGGTACGGATCGCCCAGATCAGCCTGGTTTCTGCGTCCGCGCTTGCCGTTCTGCTGGTCGGTTCGCTGTTGCCCTTCATTTCATCCTGCTTGGCAAAGAGCGCAATGGACGGGGCTTCACGGGATAGCAGCGCCAAGATCATTGCATGGCTGGAGGAGGCGCAGCGATTGCCAACCCCGTATCTCGACGATCAGCTCGCGGCCGTCATTGGGATCGCCGAAGACTCCGTACAGCCGAGCAAGGTGCGGACTTGGCCTCAACAGAAGGTGATCAGCTTGGCGCTGAAGCTGACGGAGGACTATCTTCGCGCCAATCCCTCTCACGCGCGATACCGCACCGAGCTCGCCAATGCGCTGGCTACCTTGGCGCGAGGGACCGGCCGCACAGACATAGAGAGGCAGGCCGAATCGCTGTACCTGCAAAGCATCGCGGAAAGTCCGAGCCGCCAGACATACCGATTCGCCTACGCGAAGTTTCTCACCCGGTCCGGCCGTTTGGGCGAAGCTGAAGAACAGCTTCGACGAGCCCTCGTTGCGGATCCAGGCATGGGCGAGGCGATCTGGTCGCTCGGACGATTCTTGTGGAACGATCTCAAGCAGGCCGACGAAGGATCCCGGCTGATGGCCGATTCCGCCGACGTCGCGGCGGGCAAGCGCTTTGTGCCCCGATCGCCACTCGAATGGCTTCAGCTGGCCCAAGCACTGGCAAGGCAACAAAGAACCGACAAGCTGCGCGCGATGGTGGATTCCCTACAACAGTCGTTACCGTCCGATCAGCTCGGGACAAAGGCTTGTGTGGAGATTGCCAAGGCGATGGAAGACGTCGGGTTGTTTCGCGAGCGGGACCAGGTTCTGCAACTCGGAATCAAGCGGAGCGTCTTGCTGGCCGCCACCGTCGGTGACGTGCTAGCCGGCAGCGCCCGACTTCGCGATGGCGGCCGGAGCGCGGCGACCCGGTAAGCCCCGCAAGCCTTTTCTTCATCACTTGATCCTCCGGACAATATCGCAGTGGATTCGCGGCACATCCGGTTGTGATCCCCTCCCGGTAGAACTCC